>NZ_JAPSJA010000033.1 GCF_031178525.1 Microbacterium sp. | reverse complement strand
AGGTGTACCACGACCCCGACTTCTTCACGATGCCGTGCTCGACACCGAAGTCGATCAGGCTGCCCTCCCGCGAGATTCCCGTGCCGTAGAGGATGTCGAACTCTGCCTGCTTGAAGGGCGGAGCCATCTTGTTCTTGACCACCTTGACGCGCGTGCGGTTTCCGACGGCGTCGGCACCGTCCTTGAGCGTCTCGATGCGGCGGATGTCGAGTCGCACCGACGCGTAGAACTTCAGCGCCTTACCACCGGCCGTGGTCTCGGGCGATCCGAAGAACACGCCGATCTTCTCGCGCAGCTGGTTGATGAAGATCGCGGTCGTCTTCGTCTGGTTCAGACCACCCGTGAGCTTGCGGAGCGCCTGCGACATCAGGCGGGCCTGGAGACCCACGTGCGAGTCGCCCATCTCACCCTCGATCTCGGCACGCGGGACGAGCGCTGCGACCGAGTCGATGACGACCAGGTCGATCGCCCCGGAACGGATCAGCATGTCCGCGATCTCGAGGGCCTGCTCACCCGTGTCGGGCTGCGACACGAGCAGCTGGTCGATGTCGACGCCGAGCTTCTTCGCGTACTCGGGGTCGAGCGCGTGCTCCGCGTCGACGAACGCCGCGATCCCGCCTGCCCGCTGGACATTCGCGATGGCGTGCAGAGTGAGGGTCGTCTTACCCGACGACTCCGGTCCGTAGATCTCGATAATGCGGCCTCGAGGCAGGCCACCGACGCCGAGGGCGACGTCGAGCGCGATCGAACCCGTGGGGATCACCTCGACCGGGGCGCGCTCGTCGCTGCCCAGCCGCATGACGGATCCCTTGCCGAACTGCTTGTCGATCTGGGCGAGGGCCGCGTCGAGGGCCTTCTCGCGATCGGCTGCTGATGCCATGACCTGCTCCTTCTCACTCGTGTGTCCGTCGCCTGTAGGCTGTCGCGTCCCGTACCGAATGGCCGGGATCTGCGACAAGGCGCGTGGCTGATGTGCCACCTGCCACGCTAGGGAGGACCACCGACATTGGATCCGGCGGTCGCTCCGAGAGGAGCAGATGGGCGGCATTCGCCACCTGTGGACGACACTACGCCGACTTCGAACGCATCTTCGATGACACGCCGGAATCGGCGGTGCGGGATTCGAAGCGGATCAGCGGCGCGGCTCGAGACGGCCGACGCCGTAGCGGCGCTCGACGGGCACGTCCGTCTCCTCGCACAGCGCGAGCCAGATCTCACGCGGCGGGATACCGGCCTCCAGCGCGTCGAGCGCCGACCTGCCGATGCCGGGCAGCACAAGGTCGCCGAGAAGCGTCGTGGCGCGCGCGCCGAACTCGTCGTCGACCGCGCGCAGGAACTCGCTGCGCCTCAACGCAGGGAGAGCTCGGGGCCGACCTCGGCGACGAGGTCGTCGGGCACGACGTCGGGGAAGGGCTGCACGCCCTCGAGCACGGCGATGCGGTCGCCCACCTCGCGCATGATCGACGAGATCGGCACGTCGAGGGCCTCGGCCACCGACGCCAGGATCTCGCTCGACGCCTCCTTCTGGCCGCGCTCCACCTCGCTGAGGTAGCCGAGCGCGACGCTCGCCCTGCTGGCGACCTGACGGAGGGTCTGGCCCTTCTGCTGACGCATGTCACGCAGCACATCGCCGATCTCTTGACGAACCAGGATCATTGCGGCCCCCTCCTCCTCACGCTCCCACCGGGTGCACCACAGTACAACACCGATGAGCCCAATTTAATCCCGCGCACATAAGTATCGGGTGGGAATCGGCGAGTTCACGGCATCGAACCGCGAGGCCGCTCGGGGTCAGCCCGCGAGGCCGTCGCGGCGCACGGCGTCGACCACGTCGGCGAGCGCCTGCGCGCACGCGCCGCTTCGGATGTCGGCGCGCCCGCCCGGGAGCACCCACGAGCTGACCGTGACCGCCTCGGGTGTCGCGACGCCGATGTGCACCGTGCCGACGGGCTGGCCGTCGGGCGAGGCCGGACCCGCGATACCGGTGGTGGAGACGCCGACATCGGCGGGCCGACCGTCCACCGCGAGCGCCCGACGCACGCCGTCGGCCATCTGGCGGGCCACCTCGGGGTGAACGGGCCCGTGCGCCGTGAGGAGCCCCTCGTCGACGCCCAGCACCGACGACTTGAGCGCGGTGTCGTAGGCGACCACTCCGCCGCGGAGGCTCGCGGACGCGCCGGGCACATCCACGAGCGCCGAGACGACCAGCCCGCCCGTGAGCGACTCGGCGACGGCGATGCTCCACCCGCGCTCGCGCAGCGCGGCGAGCACGGAGGCGGCCGCCGTCGAGGAGCTCACCGGGCCGCCCTCGCCCCCCGCACCTGCGCCACGATGTAGTCGATGCCGCTGAGGATCGTCAGGATCACCGCGATCGACATCAGGATCAGCGAGATGATCGAGAAGGCCTGCACGCCGATCAGCAGCCAGAACGGCAGCAGGGCCCACGACAGCGCGATCGCCTGGACGACCGTCTTGATCTTCCCCATCCACGCGGCCGCGACCACGTGCTCGTTCGCGATCATGAGCCGGTGCACGGTGATGCCCCACTCGCGGATCAGGATGACCACGACCATCCACCACCACACCTCGTCGAGGATCGCGAGCCCGATGAAGCCCGCTCCGGTGAGGAACTTGTCGGCGATCGGATCCCACAGCTTGCCGAAGTCGCTCACGATGTCGTGCCGACGCGCCAGGTAGCCGTCGACCCAGTCGGTCGACATCCCGACCACGAAGATGATCGCGGCGATCCACCGCAACGTGAGGTCCGCTTCCCCCAGCATGCCGCCGAGCAGCAGCAGGACCAGCGAGAGCACAGCGAGCGGGATGCGCGCGATCGTGATCGCGTTCGGCAGCTGCCGGGGAATCGCCATGTGTATCAGTCCCGTCCGGTCAGCTGCCAGGCGTCTTCGTCGCCCTCGTCGTCCTCGACCGGATGGCCGCGGAACTGCGCTTCGATGGGGTCCTCGCCGTAGCGGTCATCCGCGTGTCCCTCGCCGGGTTCCGGAGCCGTGTCGCTCTCGGAAGCGGCAGCGGAGCGGGCGGGCGGCTCCTCGCCCTTGATGCGTGCGAGCACGTCGGGCAGCTGCTCGGGCGTGACGAGCACGTCGCGGGCCTTCGAACCCTCGGACGGGCCGACGATCTCCCGCGACTCCAGCAGGTCCATGAGTCGACCCGCCTTGGCAAAGCCCACGCGCAGCTTGCGCTGCAGCATCGATGTCGAGCCGAACTGGCTCGTGACCACGAGCTCCGCCGCGGCGAGCAGCACCTCGAGGTCGTCGCCGATGTCCTCGTCGATCTCCTTCTTCTTCGCCTCGATCGCCTCGGCCACGTCCGCCCGGTACTCGGGGCGGGCCTGGCCGGTGACGTGCTTGACGACGCGGTCGATCTCGTCCTCGGTGACCCAGGCTCCCTGCACGCGCAGCGGCTTCGACGACCCCATGGGCGAGAACAGGGCGTCGCCCTGGCCGATGAGCTTGTCGGCGCCGCCCTCATCCAGGATCACGCGACTGTCGGTCACGCTCGTCACCGCGAACGCGAGTCGCGAGGGCACGTTGGCCTTGATCAGTCCCGTGACGACGTTCACAGAGGGACGCTGCGTTGCGAGCACGAGGTGGATGCCGGCGGCGCGTGCGAGCTGGGTGATGCGGACGATCGAGTCCTCGACGTCACGCGGCGCGACCATCATCAGATCCGCGAGCTCGTCGACCACGACCAGCAGGTACGGGTAGGGCTTGAGCACCCGCTCGCTTCCGACGGGCACCTCGACGTCGCCCTTCGCGAGTGCCGCGTTGAAGTCGTCGACATGGCGGAACCCGAACGACGCGAGGTCGTCGTACCGCATGTCCATCTCCTTCACGACCCACTGAAGCGCCTCGGCGGCCTTCTTCGGGTTCGTGATGATGGGCGTGATCAGGTGCGGCACGCCCGCATAGTTCGTGAGCTCGACACGCTTGGGATCGACGAGCACCATGCGCACCTCGCTGGGCTTGGCGCGCATCAGGATGCTCGTGATCATCGAGTTGATGAAGCTCGACTTACCGGATCCCGTCGAACCCGCCACGAGCAGGTGCGGCATCTTCGCGAGGTTCGCGACGACGAAGCCGCCGCCGACGTCCTTGCCGACCCCGACGGTGAGCGGGTGAGCGGACTTCTGCGCGGCCGCCGACCGCAGCACATCGCCCAGCGCGACGGTCTCCCGGTCGGTGTTGGGGATCTCGATCCCGATCGCGCTCTTGCCGGGGATCGGCGCCAGGATGCGCACGTCGTTCGACGCCACGGCGTAGGAGATGTTGCTCTGCAGCTGCGTGATCCGCTCGACACGCACGCCCGGCGCGAGCTCGATCTCGTACTGCGTGACGGTCGGTCCGCGCGAGAAGCCGGTGACCTTCGCCTCGACCTTGAACTCGGCGAGCACGCGCGTGAGCTGCTCGACGACGCGGTCATTGGCCTCGCTGCGCGCGACGGAGGGCGGGCCGGCGGACAGCGAGGCGGGTGACGGCAGCACGTAGGGGGCCACCGGCGGCTGGGGGCCGCGGCCGCCGGGGCCGTCGGTGCCGAACCCCATGAGGCCCGGCAGCTCGCCCGTGTCGGAATCGTCGCCGTCGCCGACGAGCCCCGTGGAGCCGCGCTCCGCGAGTGATCCGGTGACGCCGCTGATCGAGCTCAGCACCTGCGTCGCAGAATCGCGCGGGTCCTCCTCCGGCTCGGCCACGACGATCGCCTTGTCGTAGCCGCCGTCGCTCTGCTCGGCGAGCAGCTCGGTGAGATCCTGCGGCGAGTCGACCACGTCGGGGTCCTCTTCGCGCCCCGACTTGTTGCGGCGCCACCACGGGACGTGCTCGTCGTCGGTCTCGGTGAGCACCTCCGTGGGAGCCGTCTGCGCCTTCGCGTTCGCCGTCTCCTCGACGTGCTCCGCTCCGAACATCCACGCGTACAGCTCGCCCAGCCGGCGGCCGATGCGGTTCGGCGGCGTCTTCGTGATGATCAGCACGCTCAGAGCGGCGATCAGCGACAGCAGCACGTAGGCGCCGATCTCGCTCAGCAGCATGGCGGTCGGTTCGCCCACCATCCAGCCGAACAGGCCTCCGGACCGGCTCAGCGCGGGCATGCCTTCCACCGGCTGCGGGCGGGAACCGGCGATGTGGCAGAAGCCTGCCACGGTGATCGTGAGCAGCGCGAAGCCGATGCCGATGCGGCCGTTGTCATGCACGGAGGACGGGTGACGGAACAGCCAGCCGGCGAGCAGCAGCAGCGCGACAGGGAACACGAAGGCCGTGCGCCCGATCAGCATGCCGAACGTGTACGCGCTGATGTTCATCGCGATCTCGTTGCCGATGAAGAACCACTCCGTCACGGCGCCCGCGATCGCGAGCATCACGAGCAGCAGCGGGAAGCCGTCGCGGCGGTCGTCCTTCTCGAGCCCCTCGGGCCCGAAGGCGCGGAACAGCCCGCCGACCGCGTGACCGAGGCCGTTCCACGCGCGCACCGCGACGGACGGCCGATCCGTCTCCTCGAAGTAGGGCTTCGCCGCCGGCGCGGCCTTCTTGCGCGCGCGCGAGGCGGGGGCGGCCTCGGGCTTCGAGGCCGCCCGGCTCTTGCTCGCGGCCTGACCCTTGGACGCGGCGGACGTGCGTGGCATGCTTCCACGGTACGCGCGAGGGCCGACATCCTGCGGCAGCGACGCCGGGCAACGCCCGGATCCGCGCGCGCCGGATGCGAGGATCAGTTCCGGTCGGTGCAGAGACCCACGACGTCGTCGGTCGCAGCGATGCCCACGGGCTCTTGATCGATGCCGATCACCCTGAGATACACGACGCTGTCGGCGTCGTCCTGCCAGTACGCGACATCCGATCCCGCCACCTCGATCAGCAGCTGCCCGGTCTCGCCGGGGAGCACGAACAAGGTCGTCAAACCGGCGTTGTCGATGCGCTCCGCTTCAGGGTACGCCGCCTCGACGTCGCTCCGCGGGTCGGAGATCTGGATGCCCTCCTCGGTCGCTATCGCCTGCGTCAGCACGTCGATCCGCTGCAGCGGCGCATCGGGCGCCTCCGACCAGACGGTGAACGCCGGTCCGCCGGCGCCGCCGTACCCACCGTCCGCGACGGTGTAGGCGACGCTGTCCGACGCGGCCGCCGCCCTACGCCTCGATGACCAGCGGCACGATCATGGGCCGGCGACGCAGCGACTGGTTGACCCAGCGGCCGATGGTGCGGCGCACGGTCTGCGACAGCGCGTGCGTGTCGCGCACGCCGGAGGCGGCGGCCTCCTCGAGCGCCTTGGCGATCTTGGGCTTGACCGCCTCGAACACCGCGTCGTCCTCGGCGATGCCGCGCGCGTGGATTTCGGGACCCGTGATGATCCGGCCGGTCGCGGCGTCGACGACGACGATGACCGACACGAAGCCCTCTTCGCCGAGCACGCGGCGGTCCTTGAGGTCGGCGTCCGTGATCTCACCCACGGTCGACCCGTCGACGTACACGAAGCCGAGGTCGAGCTGGCCCACGACCCGCGCGACGCCGTCCTTGAGGTCGACGACCGCGCCGTTCGCTCCCAGGATCGTGCGCTCCTCCGCGATGCCGGTGTCCTGAGCCAGCTTCGCGTTCGCCATCAGGTGCCGGTACTCGCCGTGCACGGGCAGCACGTTCTTGGGCTTCAGGATGTTGTAGCAGTAGAGCAGCTCGCCCGCCGCGGCATGGCCGGACACGTGCACGCGCGCGTTGGACTTGTGCACGACGTTCGCACCCAGCTTGGTGAGACCGTCGATCACGCGGTAGATCGCGTTCTCGTTGCCCGGGATCTGGCTCGAGGCCAGGATCACGGTGTCGCCCTCCCCCGGCTCGATCGCATGGTCAAGGTTCGCCATCCGGCTCAGCACAGCCATGGGCTCGCCCTGGGATCCCGTCGACATGTAGACGATCTGGTTGTCCGGGACGTCGCGCGCCTTCTTATAGTCGATCAGCACGTTGTCGGGCACGTTCAGGTACCCCAGATCGGCCGCGATCGTCATGTTGCGCACCATGCTGCGTCCGAGCAGCGCCACGCGGCGCCCGTTCGCCGCGGCCGCGTCCAGCACCTGCTGCACGCGGTGGACGTGGCTCGAGAAGCTCGCGACGATCACACGGCCGGGCGTCTTCGAGATGACCTGATCGATCACCGGACCGATGGCCCGCTCGGTCGGCGTGAAGCCAGGCACGTCGGCGTTGGTCGAGTCCGGGAGGAACAGGTCCACGCCCTCCTCGCCCAAGCGGGCGAACGCACGCAGATCCGTGATGCGGCCGTCGAGCGGCAGCTGATCCATCTTGAAGTCGCCGGTGTGCAGGACGAGGCCCGCGGGCGTGCGGATCGCGACCGCGAGAGCGTCCGGGATCGAGTGGTTGACGGCGACGAACTCGAGCGCGAACGGCTCGATGTCCCACTCCTCCTCCTCCTTCACGACGGTCAGGACTGGCTTGATCCGGTGCTCCTTGAGCTTCGCCTCCACGAGCGCGAGCGTCAGCGCGGAGCCGATCAGCGGGATGTCCTGCCGCAGCTTGAGCAGGTACGGCACCGCGCCGATGTGATCCTCGTGACCGTGTGTCAGGACGACGCCGACGATGTCGTCGAGGCGGTTCCTGATGGGCTCGAAGTCGGGCAGGATCAGGTCGACGCCGGGCTGGTGCTCCTCGGGGAAGAGCACGCCGCAGTCGACGACGAGGATCTTGCCGTCGTACTCGAAGATCGTCATGTTGCGACCGACCTCGCCGAGGCCGCCGAGCGGCGTGACGCGGAGCGCGCCGTTCTCGAGCGCGGGGGGATCGTAGACCGGAGTGGACATCGTCCGCCTTTCACGGGCGCGGCACAGGGCGGCACCCGGTTTCGGGTCGCATGCCGAGACGGACATGCGACCTCGGTGTCGTGTTCTCTTATGTGGGTGCGGCGTTCTCGGCCGCGGGAGATCCGTGGGGCTGACGCGGTGTCAGCGGGTGGTGCCTGCGATCTTCGGCAGCGCGCCGCCGGCGGCCGCGTTGCGGTCGGGGCGGAAGTTCGACAGGTCGACGCCGGCGACATCCTTCACGAGGGCGAGCTCGTCCTCGATGATCGCGGCCTCCCACTCCTCCGGTCCGACGAGCGGCAGGCGCACGCGCGGGCTGGAGATGCGGCCGAGGCCGTGCAGGATGTACTTCGCCGACACCGTTCCCGGCACGTGCGTCATGACGGCCCGCACGAGCGGCTCGAGCTTCATGTGCTGCTCGGTCGCAGCCGCGAGGTCGCCGCGGTTCACGGCGTCGACGATCATGCGGTAGGGCGCAGCCGCGATGTTCGCGGTCACGCCGATCAGCCCCGACGCACCGATCGCGAGGTGCGGCAGCACGTTCGCATCGTCGCCCGAGAAGTACAGCAGGTCGGTCTGGTTCAGCACCCGGCTGACCTCGCTGAAGTCGCCCTTGGCGTCCTTGATCGCGAGGATGTTGGGGTGCTTCGCGAGGCGCAGGATCGTCTCGTACTTGATCGGGACGCCCGTGCGACCCGGGATGTCGTAGAGGATCACCGGCAGGTCCGTCGAGTCCGCCACCAGCCGGAAGTGCGTCAGGATGCCCGCCTGCGTGGGCTTGTTGTAGTACGGCGTGACGATCATGATGCCGTCCGCGCCGGCCTTCTCGCTCTTGCGGTAGAGCTCGATCGCGTGGGCAGTCTCGTTGGATCCGCCGCCCGTGATGATCTTCGCGCGTCCCGCCGCGACGTCCTTGCCCACCTCGACGAGGCGCAGCTTCTCGGGGTCGGTCAGCGTCGAGGTCTCGCCCGTCGTGCCGGTCACGACGATGCCGTCGGCACCCGAGGTGATGACGTCGTCGATGTGCTTCTCGACGGCGGGCCAGTCGACCTCGCCGTCGGCCGTCATCGGAGTGACGAGCGCGACGAGCACCTGTCCGAAGGGGTTGCCCGAGTGCGTCATGCTCCCAGGCTATCGTCCCGCGCCATGAGGCTCCTGCGGATCACGCCCGCTCGAGCACCTCGAAGCGGTAGCGCGTGCCCGTGCGGCTCGTGTGCCATTGCCCGGACGGCGGGTCGGCGCGCGTGAGCCGCCAGGAGTCGTCGATCTCGGGTGCGAAGGCGTCGCCCTCGACGTCGATGTCGATGCGGGTGACCCAAAGCTCGTCCAGCAACGGCATCGCCTGGCGATAGATCTCGGCTCCCCCGATGACCCACACGTCCTCCGCGAGCCGGTGGGCGCGTCGCAGCGCGTCGTCGAGCGCATGCGCGACCTCTGCGCCCGGCGCCTCGAACGATTCGTCGCGCGTGACCACCACGTTCGGCCGGCCGGGAAGCGGACGGAACCGATCGGGGAAGGACTGCCACGTGCGTCTGCCCATCACGACGGGGGCGCCGGTCGTGACGCGCTTGAAGTACGCCATGTCCTCCGGCAGGTCCCACGGCATGCCGCCGTCGGCGCCGATCGCGCCGTTCGCCGCCTGCGCCCAGATCGCGCGGACCGCCATCAGACCGCGACGGCCGCGCGGATCGGCGGGTGGTGCTGGTAGTCGTGCACCGCGAAGTCCTCGAACTCGTAATCGAAGATCGACGCCGGCTTCCGGGTGATCTCGAGCGTCGGGTACGGGAACGGGTCCCTGGACAGCTGCTCGGCGACCTGCTCGCGGTGGTTGTCGTAGATGTGGACGTCGCCGCCGGTCCAGACGAACTCGCCCGGCTCGAGGCCCGTCTGCTGCGCCATCATCAGGGTCAGCAGCGCGTACGACGCGATGTTGAACGGAACACCGAGGAACATGTCCGCGCTGCGCTGATAGAGCTGGCAAGACAGCTTGCCGTCGGCGACGTAGAACTGGAAGAACGCGTGGCACGGGGGCAGCGCCATGTCCGGGATCTCGGCGGGGTTCCACGCCGAGACCACGATGCGGCGCGAGTCGGGGTTGTTCTTCAGCAGCTCGACGGCCTGCTGGATCTGGTCGATCTGCTCGCCGCTCGGGGTGGGCCACGAGCGCCACTGCACGCCGTACACGGGGCCGAGCTCGCCGTCGGCGTCCGCCCACTCGTCCCAGATCGTCACGCCGCGCTCCTGCAGCCACTTCACGTTCGAGTCGCCGCGCAGGAACCACAGCAGCTCGAGCGCGACGGACTTGAAGTGCACGCGCTTGGTGGTGATCAGCGGAAATCCCTGCGAAAGGTCGTAGCGCAGCTGACGCCCGAACACGCTGGTCGTGCCGGTGCCCGTGCGGTCGTCCTTGTGCGTGCCGTGCGCGAGGACGTCGCGCAAGAGGTCTTCGTACGGTGTCGGGATCACGCGATCCAGGGTAGACCCGGCTCCGGACATCCGGACCAGGCGCGCGCGATCCGGTCCGCCGGGCGCGGCATCCGAATCACGCCCCGCGATCACGGACCCGACCGCCTGGGCAGTTCTGCCCCCGTTCACCGGACCGTCGCCCTCCAGTGGGGCGGGGCGAGAAGCGTCTCACGGGTGACGATCACTCCTCCGCAGCGCCGCCGGCACACCTCGCCCGCCGCGCTCATCGCCCTCTCCGCCGCGGCATCCCTCATCGCGGCGCTCCTTCCCGCCGCGGCGTCCGCGACGACGCCGGTCACCGGCCACGGCTCCTCCCCGCGCTCCGAGAAGACCGTCGTCCCCACGCTCGCGGCGCGGGCGACGCTCTCGGCCGACTACCTCGCCGAGGGTCCGGCCTCCGGCGCGGCGGTGACGCCCGCGAACGGCCGCACCGGACCGTTTGACGGCCAGGTCATCCCCGGCTTCTCCGCCATGCTCGACAACGGCGACGGCACCTTCTGGGCGCAGCCCGACAACGGCTTCGGCTCCAAGGGGAACTCGGCCGACTTCCTGCTGCGCAACTACCTGGTGGAGCCCCAGTGGCAGACGGCCCGCGGCGGTGCCGGGGAGATCGACGTCCTGCGCTACATCTCCTACAACGACCGCAACGGCGTGCTCGACTTCCCCATCGTGAACGGGGACACCGAGGAGCGACTGCTGACGGGCGCGGACTTCGACATCGAGTCGATCGTGCGGGCCAAGGACGGCACGTTCTGGGTCGGCGAGGAGTTCGGTCCGTTCCTGCTGCACTTCGATAAGGACGGCACGCTGCTCGAGAAGCCGTATCCGCTCGCCGGCGCGCAGTCGCCGCAGAACCCGTACCTCGCAGGCGCCCAGCCTACGGTCGCCGCGAGCCGCGGCTTCGAGGCGATGGCCGGATCACGGGACGGCCGCTATCTCTACCCCGTGCTCGAAGGCGCGTACCTGGCGGACACCGACCAGCGCCGCCGCGTCATCAACGAGTTCGACACCCGCAAGGGCCGCTACACGGGCCGCACCTGGTCGTACCAGACCGACATCAGCCCGAACGTGATCGGCGACGCCTTCACGACCCGCGACGGCCGGCTGCTGCTGATCGAGCGCGACGACTTCGAGGGCGATCAGTCGGTGATCAAGCGCGTCTACCAGGTCGATCTGCGTCAGCGCCCCGATCGCGAGGGCTTCCTGAACAAGACCCTCGTGCTCGATGCGCTGCGCATCGACAACCCGCACGGCATCGACGAGGGCGAGGGATACGGCCTGGGCGAGACGTACGCGCTTCCGGTGCAGTCGTTCGAGACCGTGCTGCAGCTGCGCGACGGGCGGCTGCTGATCGGAAACGACAACAACTACCCCGGCAACGACGCGCGCATCACCGGCACCCCGGACGACACCGAGTTCGCCATCGTCGATCTGCAGCGCACGCGGGCGACCCCGGACGCGGTGACCGTCGTCGCACACCGCGGCGCGAGCGGCTACCGTCCCGAGCACACTCTCGCGGCGTACGAGACCGCCATCACGCAGTGCGCGGAGTACATCGAACCCGACGTCGTCTCGACCAAGGACGGCGTGCTCGTCGCCCGCCACGAGAACGAGATCGGCACCACCACGGACGTCGCCGCGCGCCCCGAATTCGCCGACCGTCGCACGACGAAGACGATCGACGGAACCCGCATCTCAGGCTGGTTCACGGAGGACTTCACGCTCGCCGAGCTGCGGACCCTGCGTGCCAAGGAGCGCCTGCCCCAGGTGCGGCCGCAGAGTGCGGCGTTCGACGGCCTCTATCCGATCCCGACGCTGGATGAGGTCCTCGACCTCGCTCGCCACTCCAAGACCTGCGACGGCCGCCCCGTCGGCGTCTACCCCGAGACGAAGCACCCCACGTACTTCGACTCGATCGGCCTGTCGCTCGAGGAGCCGCTCGTGGCCGAGCTGCGCCGCAACGGGCTCGACGATCGCCGGGCACCGGTCATCCTGCAGAGCTTCGAGACGGGCAACCTGCGCGACCTGAACCGGATGACGAACGTTCCGCTGGCGCAGCTCATCAGCAGTTCGGGCGCGCCGTACGACCTCGTCGCCGCCGGTGACCCGCGCACGTACGCCGATCTGGTGACCCGTCGCGGCGTCGCCGAGATCGCCCGCTACGCCGATGGCATCGGAGCGGAGAAGAACGTGATCATTCCCCGCAACGCCGACGGCACGCTCGCCCGGCCCAGCAATGTCGTGCGCGACGCGCACCGCGCAGGCCTGACCGTTCACGCCTGGACGTTCCGCGTCGAGAACCAGTTCCTCGCCGCCGATTTCCGCTCGAGCGCCGACCCGTACGCCCCCGGTGACCTGGCCGGCGAGATCCGCGCGTTCCTCGATACGGGCATCGACGGCTTCTTCACCGACAACCCCGACATCGGCGCCGCGACCGTCGCCGAGTAGCCGGCGTGCAGTCGGTGAGCAGTCGGTGAGCAGCCGGTGAGCAGCCGGTGACGGGATCGGCCCGTCCTCCTCCCGAGGACGGGCCGATCCTCGTGTTACGCCGGGTGTCCCCGCCGCCGCGGCCTCTCGGCACGGCCGTTATCGTGGCGGCGTGGATCCGCTGACCGCGCTCGTCGTACTCGTCGCCATCATGGGCGCCGCGGTGGTGCTGGGCGTCGTGCTGCGCGGGCGCGACGGCCGCATGCGCGCCACGACGGGCGAGATCCGCGCGACGCCCGCGTCCCTCGGCGTCGACGCTTCGGATTTCGGATCGCACGCCACGCTCGTGCAGTTCAGCACCGAGTTCTGCGCGCGCTGCCCCGCGGCGCGGCGCGTGCTCGGCGGGATCGCGCGCGAAAGGGACGGTGTCGCGCACCTCGACGTCGACCTCACGAACCGGCCCGAGCTGAGCCGCCGCTTCGGCGTGCTGCAGACCCCGACGACGCTGCTCGTCGACGCGAACGGCGCCGTGCACGCCCGCATCGGCGGCGCCCCGCGTGCGGACGACGTGACGCGTGAGCTCGACCGACTCCTGGAGAGGACCCATGCCTGACGCGCCTGCACCCGCCGGAATCGATCCCCGCGGCCCGCGCTTCGCCGCCACAGTGACGACCGTGCTGCTCGTGATCGCGACCTACCTGGCACTCACGGGCATCTCGCCCCGCCTCGGCGAGGCGACCGGGAGCTTCGGCTGGTTCGCGTACCAGCCGCTGGCCGATGCCGTTTACGTCCCCGGCACCTCACCGTTCGCGCAGCGGCTCGCGGATGCCGGCTTCGTCGCGGTCGCGATCACGGCCGCCCTGTTCGCGTGGAGCGTCGTCTCACCGCGCACGGCTCCGTGGGGCGTCGTCTTCCGCCGGCTCGTGCGCCCGCGCCTCGCTCCCCCGTCCGAGCTCGAGGATCCGCGCCCGCCACGCTTCGCGCAGGGCGTGGGCCTGTTCGTGACCGGCGCCGGACTCATCCTGCACCTGATCGGCGCCCCGTGGGCGCTGGTGATCGCGGCGGGCGCGGCGCTGGTCGCGGCCTTCCTGAACGCCGCGTTCGGTTTCTGCCTGGGGTGCCGGTTCTACCTCCTGCTGCAGCGCGGGGGCATCGTCGGGCGTACGCGCGCGGTCTGACCGGAGCTTGCACCGAGACGCGCAGCACGGGCGCGAGCCGGCGCGCACGTCCATGCCCTCTCGCGGCGACGATGCCCGGTCGGTCACTCTCGACCGGTGACGGGCGGCGTCCCGGTCGATAGGCTGGCCGAAACACCGCTCAACGCCGATTCGGAGGACGTCATGACCGTCACCAGCGAAGCCACCACCGCCTGGACAGGAAGCCTCGCCGAGGGATCCGGAACCGTCTCGTTCGCCTCGGGCATCGGATCCTTCCCCGTCAACTGGAAGGCGCGCGCAGAGGGCTCCGACTCGACGACCACGCCCGAGGAGCTCATCGCCGCCGCACACGCTTCGTGCTTCAGCATGGCGCTGTCGCACGCGCTGGGAGAGAACGGCACGCCGCCCGAGAAGCTCGACACCACCGCGTCGGTGACGTTCAAGCCCGGCACCGGCATCACGGGCAGCCACCTGAACGTCAATGCGGTCGTGCCGGGCCTGGACGCGCAGAAGTTCCAGGAGATCGCCGAGGGCGCGAAGGCCGGCTGCCCGGTCTCGCAGGCGCTCGCGGGCATCGACATCACCATGGAGGCGCAGCTTGCGTAGCAGGCCGCTCCCGCTCGACGAGCGGGCAGCGCAGCGATCGGTCGGAACGAAAGCAGCGCCGGCCTGATGCACGTCGTCATCGGGGGCGCGTCCGGGTTGATCGGGCGCGCCCTCGTCGCATCTCTGCGCGAGCGGGGCGACCGCGTCACGCGTCTGGTGCGGCGAGAGCCCGTGGCCCCGGACGAGGTGCGCTGGCTCGACGGGGCGCCTCTCGACCCGGCCGTCGTGGCGGGCGTCGATGCCGTCGTCGGCCTGAACGGGGCGAGCATCGCCCGCCTGCCGTGGACGCGTTCCTACCGCAGCGAGCTGCTCTGGTCCCGCATCACACCCACCCGTGCCCTCGCGCGGGCGGTCGAGGCGCTGCCTGCTGCGGAGCGGCCGCTCCTGCTCGCCGCGAGCGCCACCGGCTTCTACGGATCCGGTCAGGACCTGACGGAGCAGGCACGCCCCGGCAGCACGTTCCTGGCGTCGCTCTGCGTCGAATGGGAGCACGCCGCCCGGATCGCGGGCGAGCGCGTCGCCCTGCTGCGCACCGCGCCGATCCTGCACCCGGAGGCCGTGCTCAAGCCGCTCATCGCGCTCACGCGCGCCGGCGTGTCCGGTCCGCTCGGAACCGGCACGCAGTCGTGGCCGTGGATCTCACTCGACGACGAGATCGCCGCCATCCTGCACGTGCTCGACAACCGGCTGACTGGCCCGGTGAACCTCACGGGGCCGGCACGCGCGACGGCGAACGACATCGGCTTCGCCCTCGCGAGGCGCCTCAACCGGCCCTATCTGCTGCGCGCGCCAGCGTGGGCGATGCGTACCGCGCTCGGCGACGACTTCGCAGACGCCGTGCTGCTCACGGATGCGCACGTCGTGCCCGTCGCGCTGACGGCATCCGGCTTCACCTTCCGGCACCGCACGGCCGAGGACGCCATCGAGGCGGCGGTTTCGGCCTGACGCCGACGCCGGGTCAGCGTGCGGCGGTCATCGGGTCGCGCGCTCCCGACGGATCGCCTCGCGCGCGGCCTGGCGGGCCCGGCGGCGGTCGCCCGCCGCGTCGTACGCGAGGCTGAGACGGAACCAGGCCTTCCAGTTCTCCGGCTCCCGCTCGACCTCGGCGCGGTAGCGGGGGAACACCGCGTCGCCCTCCGCGCGCGTGACCCTGCCGCTCGGCGTCGTCGCGACCACGTCGTCGGGCAGCCCGCCCTCCGTCTCGAGACGACGCGCGAGCTGCTCGGCGCGAACCCCGAACCAGAGCTCACGCCCGAGCGCCCACGCCGCTATCACGGGCAGCACGAACAGCGCGACGCCCATCGCGATGCCGACGGGTTCTCCCGTCTGCACGAGCTGCACCGCGCGCCACCCGACGAGCACGATGTACAGCGCCAGAAGCACGGCCATCACGGCCACGCCGATGCGTGCGCTCACGCGCTCGTCGCCTGCGCGACCTGACCGGGCACCGACTCGTCCGCCACGGGGTGCCGCTCGGCGACGCGGGGGGCGCCGATGCCGATGTCGATGAAGTTCTCGAGTCCGACCACGACACCGCGCACACCGCCGGCGTGCTGAAGGGCGATCCGGATGCCGGGAGCGTAGGCCGCGGCCGGATCCGTCGTGTCGTGCACGATCGAGAGCGCCTCGCCCGGGCCGGACAGGATGGTCTC
>NZ_JAPSJA010000200.1 GCF_031178525.1 Microbacterium sp. | reverse complement strand
TGTGATCGTGACCGGCCTGATCGCCCGCTCGAGCCGATCGGGTCTCGACTGGTGGCGCGTCGCGCTCGGTGCCGTCGCGGGCGGCATCGCGGTCGTGTACGCGCTCGGCGTCCCCGGCGTCTCGCTCCTCACGGGGATCGCGCTTCAGGACTCTGCGCTGTCGAGCCTCGTGTTCGTGCCGGGCGATCTGATCAAGGCCGCCGTGGCGACGATGCTCGCGCTCGCCCTGTGGCGGGCCTACCCGCCCGCGTTCGCGTTCGCACCGGCTCCGCAGGCCGCGGAGCGCGTGTCCACCGACCGATGAGCACGCGCCCGGACGCCGCTGGACCCGCCGGCACGATCGAGCTCGACCGCGTGTCGGTCGCGCTCGGCGGCTCGCCGGTGCTGCGGGACGTGTCCGTGAGGCTCGAGCAGCGAAGGATCGCGGTCATCGGCGCGAACGGGTCGGGCAAGTCGACGTTCGCGCGGCTGTTGAACGGGCTTGTGATGCCGTCCTCCGGCCGCATCACGGTGCACGGACTCGACGTGGGCCGAGACGCCAAGCAGGTCCGCGAACGAGTCGGCTTCGTCTTCACGAACCCCGATGCGCAGATCCTGATGCCCACCGTCGCGGAGGACGTCGCGCTGTCCCTGCGCGGCTCCGGGCGGCCGCGCGCGGAGGTGGCGGCGCGCGTGACCGCGGCGCTGGAGCAGTACGGGCTCGGACACCGCGCGGATCAGCCCGCCTACAGTCTGTCGGGCGGGCAGAAGCAGCTGCTCGCACTGGTCTCGGTGCTCATCCGCGAACCGGCCGTCGTCGTGGCGGACGAGCCGACCACGCTGCTGGATCTCGGCAACGCGCGGAGGATCGGCGACCTGCTGCTGCGGGAGACCGCGGCGCAGGTGGTGCTCGTGACGCACGACCTCGAACTCGCCGCCCGATGCGACGTCGCGGTGCGCTTCGCGGAGGGCCGGCTGACCGAGGTGGGGCAGCCGAGCGACGTCATCGCACGCTACCGGGCCGAGTTCGCGGAGGCATCGCACCCGGACGGGTCGCCGTGATCGCGCTCTACCGTCCAGGTACGAGCCCGCTGCACCGCGGGCGCGCCGGCTTCAAGCTGATCGCGCTGGCGGTGCTGGCGCTCCTCATCTCGCTGGGCGCGAGGACGCCGCCTCTCGCTGCCGCAGCGATCCTCGTCGTCGTGGTGGCGTTCACGTGCGGCGGCTTCGGCCCCGCGACCTTCGCGCGTCAGCTGTGGGCGACGCGCTGGATCGCGGTCTTCGTCGCCGCGACGCAGCTGATCTTCCTGTCGCCGTCCGACGCGGTGGTGAACACGACGCGCGTGGTGTCGGTCGTGATGCTCGCGGGCCTGCTCACGCTCACCACGCGCACAGGCGATCTGCTCGACGCGCTGCAGCGCGCGCTCTCGCCGCTGCGGCGGATCGGCATCGACCCGTGGCGCGTCGGTTTCACGCTCACGCTCACGATCGCCCTCGTGCCGGTCGTCGCGGACTTCGCGGCGCGGATCCGCGACGCCCAGCGCGCCCGTGGCGTCCGGCTGGGACCGCGGGCGATCGTGACGCTGCTGGTGATGTCCCTGCGTCACGCCGACGACGTGGCGGACGCGCTCAGTGCGCGGGGCATCGCATGATCCGGGTCGGGGTGCATGCCGTGCGCGGCGCTGTTGTCGACGCCCAGACGCGCTGCGCGCACTGGGCCGGCCCGCTCGACGTGCTGGCCATCCTGTTCCCGTGCTGCGGACACTGGTATCCGTGCCATTCCTGTCACGAGGAGGAGGCGGATCATCCTGCCCGGCGCTGGCCCGCGCGCATGGGGGACCGGCAGGCGCTGCTGTGCGGCGGGTGCGGTGAGACGTCGTCCATCGCCGAATACCGGGCGGCGTCCGCCTGCGCGCGCTGCGGCGGCGCGTTCAACCCCGGCTGCCGGCTGCATCACGACCTGTACTTCGCGCCGAGCGCGTAGCGGGCCGCACGGGTGGTGCGGCCAGCGCCGGCGATCGGCGCAGGGGACCGCTCAGGGTGCGCCGCCTATACTGGGAGGCTGGCCCATCCCGATCCGGATTCCGGAGCCAGAACCACCTGTACACCGCGCTCCGCGCGGGGAATGGATGTCCGCTGTGCTCGCCGTGCACGACCTCGAGATCCGCGTCGGCGCGCGCATGCTCATGTCCGACGTCTCGTTCCGCGTGGGCCCCGGGGACAAGGTGGGTCTCGTGGGGCGCAACGGCGCCGGCAAGACGACGCTCACGAAGGTCCTCGCCGGCGACCTGATCCCGGCGGACGGGCGGGTCGACCGCACGGGCGAGCTCGGCTACCTGCCGCAGGATCCCCGCAGCGGAGACCCCGAGCAGCTCGCCCGCACCCGCATCCTCGACGCCCGCGGGCTCGGATCCCTGCAGCTGAGCATGCAGGAGGCCTCCGTCGCGATGGCGTCGGAGGACGAGAAGGTCGCCGCGAAGGCCATGAAGCGCTACGCGCGCGACATGGAGCGCTTCGAGGCGCTCGGCGGCTACACGGCCGAGGCCGAGGCCGCCACGATCGCGAACAACCTCTCGCTGCCGGACCGGATCCTCGATCAGCCGCTCAAGACCCTGTCGGGCGGACAGCGCCGCCGCATCGAGCTCGCGCGCATCCTGTTCTCGGACGCCGACTCGATGATCCTCGACGAGCCGACGAACCACCTCGACGCCGACAGCGTCGTGTGGCTGCGCGAGTTCCTCAAGTCGTACAAGGGCGGGCTGATCGTGATCAGCCATGATGTCGACCTCGTCGAGGAGACGGTCAACCGGGTCTTCTACCTCGACGCGAACCGCCAGGTCATCGACATCTACAACATGGGCTGGAAGCACTATCTGCGCCAGCGCGTGGCCGACGAGGAGCGCCGCAAGAAGGAGCGCGCCAACGCGGAGAAGAAGGCGTCGGCGCTGCAGGATCGTGCGGCCCGCTTCGGCGCGAAGGCGTCCAAGGCCGCCGCGGCGCACCAAATGGTCGCGCGCGCCGAGAAGCTGCTCGAGGGCCTCGAGGAGGTGCGTCAGGTCGATCGCGTGGCCGCGCTGCGCTTCCCGAAGCCCGCACCGTGCGGCAAGACGCCGCTCATGGCGTCCTCGCTGTCGAAGTCGTACGGCGCGCTGGAGATCTTCGCCGGCGTGGACCTCGCGATCGACCGCGGCTCGAAGGTCGTGGTGCTGGGGCTGAACGGCGCGGGAAAGACGACGCTGCTGCGCATCCTCGCCGGCGTGGACAAGAGCGACACGGGCCAGCTCGAGCCGGGGCATGGCCTCAAGATCGGCTACTACGCGCAGGAGCACGAGAACCTGGACGTCCATCGTTCCGTGCTCGAGAACATGGTGTCGGCCGCGCCGAACCTCAACGAGACAGAGGCGCGCAAGGTGCTCGGCTCGTTCCTGTTCACCGGTGACGACGTGCACAAGCCCGCGGGCGTGCTGTCGGGTGGCGAGAAGACGCGTCTGTCGCTCGCGACGCTCGTGGTCTCGAGCGCGAACGTGCTGCTGCTGGACGAGCCCACCAACAACCTCGACCCCGCGTCGCGCGAGGAGATCCTGGGCGCGCTGTCGCACTACGAGGGCGCTGTCGTGCTCGTGTCGCACGATGAGGGCGCGGTCGAGGCGCTCAACCCCGAGCGCGTGCTCCTGCTGCCGGACGGCGTCGAGGACATCTGGAACCGGTCGTACCTCGACCTCATCACGCTGGCCTGAGTCATCCGGCCGACCCGCCGTAGCGTCCGTTCCGGCCGCTGTCGAGGGGTTTGCGGCCGTCGCGGTGTCGTCGTGGGATGGAACAGACGAACAACGACATCGGAGGTGCCATGACCCTGGCAGACAAGAAAGTCGCATTCCTGTTCACGAAGGGCGTCGAGCAGGTCGAGTTCACGAGCCCGCGTGAGGCGCTGGACGCCGCCGGCGCGACGACCGTGCTGATCTCGCCCGAGGAGGGCACGGTGCAGGCGATGCAGGGAGACTGGGAGCACGGCGACGTGTTCGACGTCGACGTGCCGCTCGCCGAGGCGCGCGCAGACGACTACGACATGCTCGTGCTGCCCGGCGGCACGCTCAACGCGGACTCGCTGCGCCTCGAGAACGGGGCCGTCGATTTCGTGAAGGCGTTCTTCGACGCGGGCAAGCCCGTCGCGGCGATCTGCCATGCCCCGTGGATCCTCGCGAACGCCGGCCTCGCATCCGGGCGCTCGCTGACCTCGTACGCGTCG
>NZ_JAPSJA010000032.1 GCF_031178525.1 Microbacterium sp. | reverse complement strand
CGACACCTTCCGCGCCTCGATCGCGCAGCGCGACGGAGCCGAGGAGTGGGTCTTCTACGACGGCCCGCCGTTCGCGAACGGCCTGCCGCACTACGGCCACCTGCTCACCGGGTACGCCAAGGACCTCTTCCCGCGCTTCCAGACCATGCGCGGCAAGAGGGTCGACCGCGTCTTCGGCTGGGACACCCACGGCCTTCCCGCCGAGCTCGAGGCCATGAAGCAGCTCGGGATCACCGAGAAGAGCCAGATCGAGGACATGGGCATCGACGCCTTCAACGCCAAGGCGCGGGAGTCGGTGTTGACCTACACGCGCGACTGGGAGGACTACGTCACGCGTCAGGCGCGCTGGGTCGACTTCGAGCGCGGCTACAAGACGCTCGACACCACGTTCATGGAGAGCGTGCTGTGGGCGTTCAAGCAGCTGTTCGACAAGGGCCTCGCGTACGAGGGCTACCGCGTGCTGCCGTACTGCTGGCGCGACCAGACGCCGCTGTCCAACCACGAGCTGCGGATGGACGACGACGTCTACAAGAACCGGCAGGACCCATCGGTCACCGTCACGTTCCCGCTCACGGGCGAGAAGGCGGCTGCGCTGGGTGTCGACGGCGTGCGCGCGCTGGCGTGGACCACGACGCCCTGGACGCTGCCGACGAACATGTCCCTCGCGGTGGGCCCCGCCATCACCTACGCGGTCGTGCCCACCGGTCCGGACGGCGCGAAGGAGGGCGTGACGGGCGAAGAGTTCCTGCTCGCCGAGGAGCTGCTGGGCGGCTACGCGAAGGACCTCGGCTATGCGTCGGCGGAGGACGTGAAGGCCGCCGTGCGCACGCGCGTCAGTGGGGCCGACCTGGCCGACGTGCGGTTCGAGCGTCTCTTCGACTACTTCGCCGACACCGAGAAGTGGGGCACGCAGAACGCGTGGCGCATCCTCGTCGACGATTACGTCACGACCGGCGACGGCACGGGCATCGTCCACCAGGCCCCGGCCTACGGCGAGGACGACAAGCGGCTGAACGACGCCGCGGGCATCCCGACGATCGTCTCGCTGGGGGACGACGGACGCTTCCTCGACATGGTGACGGACGTCGCCGGGGAGCTCTGGATGGACGCCAACACGCCCCTCGTGCGCCTGCTGCGCCAGAGCGGCCGCCTGCTGCGCCTGCAGTCGTACGAGCACTCGTACCCGCACTGCTGGCGCTGCCGGAACCCCCTGATCTACAAGGCCGTGTCGAGCTGGTTCGTGCGCGTCACCGACTTCAAGGACCGCCTGCTCGAGCTCAACGAGCAGATCACCTGGGCGCCCGAGAACGTCAAGCACGGCCAGTTCGGCAAGTGGCTCGAGGGGGCGCGCGACTGGTCGATCAGCCGCAACCGGTTCTGGGGCTCGCCGATCCCGGTGTGGAAGTCGGACGACCCGAACCACCCGCGCGTCGACGCCTACGGCTCGCTCGAGGAGATCGAGCGCGACTTCGGCACCCTGCCCCGTAACGAGCAGGGCGAGGTCGACCTGCACCGTCCCTACATCGACGAGCTCACGCGCCCGAACCCGGACGACCCGACGGGCAAGAGCACGATGCGCCGGATCGAGGACGTCTTCGACGTGTGGTTCGACTCCGGGTCCATGCCGTTCGCGCAGGTGCACTACCCGTTCGAGAACGCCGAGTGGTTCGACTCGCACGCGCCGGCCGACTTCATCGTGGAGTACATCGGCCAGACGCGCGGCTGGTTCTACGTGATGCACGTGCTGTCGACCGCGCTGTTCGACCGGCCCGCGTTCTCGGGCGTCTCGTGCCACGGCATCGTGCTCGGCAACGACGGCCAGAAGATGTCCAAGTCGCTGCGCAACTACCCCGACGTGTCCGAGGTGTTCGACCGCGACGGCTCCGACGCCATGCGCTGGTTCCTGATGTCGTCGACCGTGCTGCGCGGCGGCAACCTGATCGTCACGGAGGAGGGCATCCGCGCCGGCGTGCGGGAATTCCTGCTGCCGCTGTGGAACTCGTGGTACTTCTTCGCGACGTACGCGAACGCCGCGGGCGGCCCGGAGGGCTCCGGCTACGAGGCGACATGGTCGACCTCGTCGACCGACGTGCTGGACAGGTACATCCTGGCGCGGCTCGGCGAGCTCGTGCGCGACGTCGCGACCGACCTGGACGCGCTCGACTCGACGACCGCCTCGGCGCGGCTGCGCGACTTCACCGAGGTGCTGACGAACTGGTACATCCGCCGCTCGCGCGACCGGTTCTGGACGGGCGTGGACGACGACCCGCGCAGCCGCGAGGCGTTCGACACGCTCTACACGGTGCTCGAGACCCTCACGCGCGTGGCGGCGCCCCTGGTCCCGCTCGTGGCCGAGCGCGTGTGGCAGGGCCTGACCGGCGGACGCAGCGTGCACCTGACCGACTGGCCCGATGCCGCCGCGTTCCCGGGCGCGGCCGACATCCGCGAGGCGATGGACGCCGTGCGCGAGGCCTCGAGCGTCGCGAACGCGCTGCGCAAGAAGGAGGGCCTGCGCGTGCGCCTGCCCCTCGCGAAGCTCACGGTCGTCACCGCCCACGCAGGTCTGGAGCAGTTCGAGGACATCCTGCGCGAGGAGCTCAACGTCAAGGCGGTCGAGCTCGTGGCGCTGGGCGACGACACGGCCGCCGAGTTCGGCATCTCGCACCGCCTGACGGTCAACGCCCGCGCCGCGGGCCCGCGCCTGGGCAAGCAGGTGCAGCAGGCGATCCGCGCCGCGAAGGAGGGCGACTGGTCCGAGCGCGACGGCGTCGTCACCGCGGGCGGCCTGACGCTCGAGCCCGGCGAGTACGAGCTCGTGCTCGAGACCACGGGGCGTCCCGAGGGCGAGGCGCTCGCGCTGCTGCCGACCGGCGGCTTCGTGCTGCTCGACACCACGACCACACCGGAGCTCGAGGCCGAAGGCCTTGCGCGCGACGTCATCCGCGCCGTGCAGGACACGCGCAAGGCCGCGGGCTTCGACGTGAGCGACCGGATCCGTCTGTCCCTCGCGTTCTCGGACGCGGCGGACGCGGCGGCCGTGCGCGGCGCGTTCGACGTCGCCGACGTGGCGGGCGAGACGCTCGCCCTCGAGCACGCGATCGTGGACGTCGACGACGCCGACGCGACCGGATCGGACGACAACGGGGACGCCGAGCACACGGCAGTGGTCAAGAAGGGCACGTACGCCAACAGGGGCGACTTCGCGGTCGCCGTGAGCCGGATCGGAGCAGCCGCGTGAGCGACGAGGACGACATCATCGAGGGCACGCCCCAGGACCGCCGGCGCGCCGACGCGGTGTACGAGACCCTGCTCGCGCGGGCGGGCGAGCGCTGGGTGCAGCCCCGCAAGGAGCGCACGGCGCGCGTGCTCGAGCTGCTCGACGACCCGCAGCGCACCTATCGCGTGGTGCACGTCACGGGCACGAACGGCAAGACCTCGACGAGCCGCATCATCGAGAGCCTGATCCGCGCGCACGGACTGCGCACGGGCCTGTTCACGAGCCCGCATCTCGAGCGGTTCACGGAGCGGATCCTGATCGACGGCCGCCCCATCGCCGACGCGGCCGTCGCGGACGCGTGGGACGAGATCCAGCCGTTCGTCGGCATCGTGGACGCGGAGCTCGAAGCGCAGGGCGAGGAGCGGCTGACGTTCTTCGAGCTGCTCACGGTGCTGGCGTTCGTGGCGTGCGCGGATGCCCCGATCGATGTGCTCGTGCTCGAGGTCGGGATGGGTGGCGCGTGGGACTCGACGAACACGGCCGACGGCGACGTCGCGGTGTTCGCGCCCATCGACATGGATCACGCGGATCGCCTCGGTGACACCATCGAGGAGATCGCGACCGTCAAGGCCGGGATCATCAAGGACGGCGCGCGGGTCGTCTCGGCGCGCCAGCGTCCCGAGGTCGAGCGCGTGCTGCGGCGGGTCGCGGCGGACAAGGGCGCGGAGATCGCGTTCGAGGGGGCGCAGTTCGCCCTGACGGACGACAAGCTCGCCGTCGGTGGACAGCTCATCACGGTCCGCGGCCTGGCGGGGGAGTACCCGGAGGAGTACCTGCCGCTGTACGGGCGTCACCAGGGCGCGAACGCGGCCCTCGCGATCGCCGCTGTCGAGTCGCTCATCGGGGCCGCGACGCAGCCGATCGCCGGCGCGGTGCTCACCGAGGGCCTGGCGGAGGCCACGTCTCCCGGGCGCCTGCAGCTGCTGGGCATCGACCCCACGGTGATCGTCGACGCCGCCCACAATCCGCACGGCGCCGCGGCCCTCGCCGCCGCGCTGCGTGAGGCGTTCGACTTCGACGAGTGGGGCCTCGTGCTCGGCGTGCTCGGCGACAAGGACGCGATCGGCATCCTGCGGGAGCTCGGCCCCGTCGCTGCGCACGTGTTCGCCACCGCGCCGGAGTCCGAGCGCGCCACCGATCCCGATGCGCTCGCCGACCTTGTCGAGAGCGCGGGCCTGCGCGTCACGGTGCATGCGAACCTCGGCGAGGCCGCGGATGCGGCGCGCGAGTGGGCGTCGGAATCGCCGCGCCGCGCGGTCGCGATCGCCGGATCCGTCGTGCTCGCAGGCGAAGCGGTGCGGCTGTCGCAGGACGAGGACTGGAAGGCCGGGTGGCAGCGATGAGCGAAGCGCGCAGGGCACCGCGCTATCGGCCGCTGCCGGAGAAGCTCGGGCAGGTCGTGCTCGGCTTCGAGGCGATCATCGTGTTCCTCGCGGGCCTCGTGGTCTACGGTCTGCGGGCGCTGCCGGAGACGATCGCCCCGTGGTGGGGGATCGTCGCCGGAGGCGTCGTCGCGCTGGCGATGATCGTGACTGCCGGGCTGCTGCGGCGCCCGTGGGCCTTCGCGCTCGGGTGGATCCTGCAGGTCGTCGTCGCGCTCGGCGCGATCCTCGAGCCGGCGGTCCTGATCGTGGCGCTCGTGTTCGGGTCGATGTGGGCGTATGCGACGATCGGAGGGGCGCGGATCGAGCAGCGCGTCCAGAACGAACGAGACAGCAAGGGATAAGACATGGCCACCGAAGAGACCCTCGTCCTGATCAAGCCGGACGGCGTCGCCCGCTCCCTCGTCGGATCGATCCTCGCCCGCATCGAGGCGAAGGGCTACTCGCTCGTCGACATCCGCCTTGTCGAGCCCAGCCGTGACCTGCTCGCGCAGCACTACGCCGAGCACGAGGGCAAGCCGTTCTACGAGCCGCTGCTCGAGTTCATGATGTCGGGCCCGGTGGTCGCGATCCGCGTCGCCGGCAACCGCGTGATCGAGGGCTTCCGTTCGCTCGCCGGCACGACCGATCCCACGACGGCCGCTCCGGGCACGATCCGCGGCGACTTCGGCCGCGACTGGGGTGTCGCCGTCCAGCAGAACCTCGTGCACGGCTCCGACTCGACGGAGTCGGCACAGCGAGAACTGGCCATCTGGTTCTCCTGAGCAACGTGAGGCCCCGGCGTACGCTGGGGCCTGCGTCGCCTAGAACAGGTTGTCCAAGACGTCCAGCCGCAGCTGCGCGAGCACCGCGACCAGGGCGTAGCTCACGATCGCCAGCAGCGGCAGCCAGCCCGACAGGGTTCGCGCGCCGCGGCGCAGGCGGGCGGGGGACGGGAGCGCGCCGATCGCGAGCGTGTGCAGCAGCACGGCGTAGAACGACGGGATCGTGACGAGCCACGTCACCATGCACCACGGGCAGAGGGTGCCGAGCACGTAGATGCTCTGGGAGATGAGCCACACGACGAAGCCGAAGGCGAACGTCATCCCGGCCAGGAACAGCAGCCAGAACCAGCGCGCGAACCGCGCGCCCGCGAGGATCGCCACGCCGACCACGATCGGAGCGACCCAGCCGGTGAGGCCGAGGATCGGGTTGGGGAACCCGAAGACCGATCCCTGCGACGACTCGAGGTTCGCCGTGCACTGCACGAGCAGGCTGAAATCGCATGCGGCGGTGGCGGCCGGATCCATCAGCAGATGGAAGCGCTCCATCGTCAGGGAGTAGGCCGCCCACCATCCCACGACGCCGGCGATCACGAGCCAGACGGCGAGGGCGACGGGGCGGGTGCGGGTCTGGGTCACCGGCCCATTCTCTCCCGCGCGGCCTGTGACACGGATGCGCGGGGCGCCCCTGCGTGCGATGTGCGCGTCGGTGATGCGATAATGACCTGTGACGCACCCGCGGCCGCGCCGCGACCGCGTCGATTGAAGACTTCGGGGCAAGGGATGCCCCGCGCGACCAGAGCCATGAGCCGGTCGCAGGCCGAAAGAGTTCGCGGTCCCGTCGAGTGCGGTACCGCCAGAGATTTCCGGGCGACGCGCGGATGTCCGCCCGCAGGGAGCACGCCAGAGATGGCTGAACAGAACAATGATCAGGACGAGCGCACCTTCGACGAGGCTGCGGACGCCGTAGCGTCCGAGTCGGGACAGCCCCTGGGCGAGGAGCCTCAGGCTCCCGAGCAGCGGTTCGAGGACCAGGCGACCGACGAGCCCGCGGGCGAGCAGCCCGCCGCAGAGCCGTCGGCCGCCGAGGAGCCTGCCGACGAATCTCCCGCCGGCGAGTCGCAGGACCGACCGGAAGAGCGCGGGGCCGAGGCGACGACCGAGGCCGGCGTCGAGCTCGCTCCCGAGTCGCAGAGCAAGGCCGAGGTGGAAGCCGAAGCGCCCGCGCAGGCTGAAGCGCCCGCTCAGGCCGAGCCCGCTCAGGCCGAGCCCGCTCAGGCCGAAGAGCCCGCTCAGGCTGAGCCCGCGGCTCCGACCGAGCCCACGGCTCAGACCGAGCCCGAGACCTCCGCCGAGGCTGAGGCTGAGGGTCCGGCCGACCCGGAGACCCCCGAGCTTCCGACCGCCGTGAGCCTGGGGCTTCTGCCCGAGGAGTTCGTGTCGCAGGTCTCGACGGCGCTGCACTTCTACGCGCCCGACGTGCAGCCGCTCCCGGCGCTGCCGGCGGCTCCCGAGGAGCCCGCCGCAGGCCGCTCGTCGCGTCGCCGTCGTCGTCGCGGTGGTGGAGAGGGCGAGGCCGATACCCCGGCCGCGCCGGCCGAGGAGAGCACGGGACGCCGCCGTCAGCGCGTCGTCGAGGTCGTGACCGAGCCGCAGCGCATCAAGGGCTCCACGCGCCTGGAGGCCAAGAAGCAGCGCCGTCGTGACGGCCGCGAGGCCGGTCGTCGCCGCCCGGTCGTCACCGAGGCCGAGTTCCTCGCCCGCCGCGAGGCCGTCGACCGTCAGATGATCGTGCGCTCCAAGAGCGGACGCGTCCAGATCGCGGTGCTCGAGGACAACGTGCTCGTCGAGCACTACGTCGCGCGCAGCCAGGATGCGTCGCTGATCGGCAACGTCTACCTCGGCCGCGTCCAGAACGTGCTGCCGAGCATGGAGGCCGCGTTCGTGGACATCGGCCGCGGCCGCAACGCCGTGCTCTACTCCGGTGAGGTCGACTGGGACTCGGTCGAGACCGGCAACCAGCCCCGCCGCATCGAGCTCGCGCTCAAGCCCGGCGACAAGGTGCTCGTGCAGGTCACGAAGGATCCGGTCGGTCACAAGGGCGCCCGCCTCACGAGCCAGATCTCCCTGCCGGGCCGCTACCTCGTGTACGTGCCGGGCGGCGCCATGAACGGCATCTCGCGCAAGCTCCCCGACACCGAGCGGTCGCGGCTGAAGAAGATCCTCAAGGAGGTGCTGCCCGAGTCGTCCGGCGTCATCGTCCGCACGGCCGCGGAGGGCGCGACCGAGGACCAGCTGACGCGGGACGTCAACCGCCTCACGTCGCAGTGGTCGCACATCAACTCGCTCGTCGAGAAGGGCAACGCCCCGAGCCTGCTGCACAGCGAGCCGGACCTGCTGGTCAAGATCGTCCGCGATGTCTTCAACGAGGACTTCACGAAGATGCTGATCCAGGGCGAGGACGCGCAGCAGACCATCACGAGCTACCTCGAAGGCGTCGCGCCGGACCTGCTCGATCGGATCGAGAAGTACGAGGACGAGCAGGACCCGTTCGACGCGTACCGCATCACTGAGCAGATCGAGAAGGCCCTCGACCGCAAGGTCTGGCTGCCTTCCGGCGGATCCCTCGTGATCGACCGCACCGAGGCGATGACGGTCGTCGACGTCAACACCGGCAAGTTCGTCGGCTCGGGCGGCAACCTCGAGGAGACCGTCACCAAGAACAACCTCGAGGCGGCCGAGGAGATCGTGCGCCAGCTGCGCCTGCGCGACATCGGCGGCATCATCGTGGTCGACTTCATCGACATGGTGCTGGAGTCCAACCGCGACCTCGTGCTGCGCCGCCTGGTGGAGTGCCTGAGCCGCGACCGCACGAAGCACCAGGTCGCAGAGGTGACGTCGCTCGGCCTCGTGCAGATGACCCGCAAGAAGCTGGGCCTGGGGCTGCTCGAGACCTTCAGCGAGGCCTGCGAGGTCTGCGCCGGCCGCGGCGTCATCGTGCACCACGACCCGGTCGCGAAGCACCGCCCCAGCGGGGGCGGGAACGGCGGCGGATCGGGATCCGGTCGGCGCTCGCGGGGCGGCTCCTCGAACGGCAACGGCGGCAATGGGAACGGCAACGGCCAGCCCTCGTCCGCGGCCGCGAGCGTCACGGGCACGCACGTGATCACGGAGGGTGTGAAGTCGGCGCTCGCGCAGATCGCCGCCTCCACCATCCATCCGGCGGAGAAGGCCGAGGCGCTCTCGGAGGTCGCGATCGAGCTGCCAGAGGGTCCGCGCACGCCCGCGAAGCAGGAGGTGTCGAAGGACGCCCCGGAGGGCGGCTCGCGCGCGGACCGGCCGAAGAAGGCGCGCCGCAAGCGTCAGCAGGCCGAGCAGCCGAAGACGTCGGCCGAGACGCTGCTCGACTCCGTGCTCAATGCGCTGCCGGAGCCGAAGGCGCCGGGCCAGGGTCGCAGCCGCAGCCGTCGGGTCACCACCGCGGCGCTCACCGGCACGGCAGTGCCGGTCACGCCTGTGGCCTCCTCGGAGGACTGACCCCGCGAGCGACGCGGGCTAGAGCCCGCGTCGCTCGCGCGCCGTCACGCGCAGCCCCGACGCGATCAGCGCCCGGACGAGATCCTTGCCCGAGACGTGCCGTGCGCCCGCCTCGATCAGCCTTGGGACGGCATCCTCCGGCACGTCGTAGTGATCGCGATCGAATGAGCGCGCCGGGATCCCGGACGCCGCGGCGAAGTCGTGCAGCTCGCGCAGGTCCGCGTCGCTCACGAGGTGGGCCCAGAGCCGCCCGTGCGCGGGCCAGACCGGATCGTCCACCAGGATCGCCATCCGACGATCGTATCCGCGCCCGGCCGCGCCGCTCCGCCTGCGACGCGCCGGGCTCCCCGCTTTGCCGGATTCCCGTCGGATCGGGTAGAGTATTCCTTTGGTGCGTCCCCTGTGTCGTGCGCCCTGGATGGCGGCGCGACGAAAGTCTTGCAGACGCCCCTCGCGGCCAGCGAGAGCAAGCGAAGTCTTTCCGTGAGATACCGGAGCCGGACGAGGCTCCCCAATGAAAACAGGTGTGAAGTGGTTTACGCAGTTGTGCGCGCCGGTGGCCGGCAGGAGAAGGTCGAGGTCGGCACCATCGTTCAGCTCGACCGTGTGCAGGCTGCCGCGGGCGAGACGATCGAGCTGCCCGCCGTCCTCTTCGTCGACGGTGACAACGTGACGACCGACGCTGAGAAGCTCGCGAAGGTCAAGGTCACGGCCGAGGTCGTCGGCAACCTGCGCGGTCCGAAGATCGTCATCCAGAAGTTCAAGAACAAGACCGGCTACAAGAAGCGTCAGGGCCACCGCCAGGAGCTCACGCGCGTCAAGATCACCGGCATCAAGTAAGTCCCAGAGAGCAGAGGCTGAGCAATGGCACACAAGAAGGGCGCGAGCTCCACTCGCAACGGTCGCGATTCCAACGCCCAGCGACTGGGCGTGAAGCGCTTCGGCGGTCAGGTCGTCAGCGCGGGCGAGATCCTCGTCCGTCAGCGTGGCACCCACTTCCACCCGGGCGCCAACGTCGGTCGCGGTGGCGACGACACGCTGTTCGCCCTCGCCGCCGGTGCGGTCGAGTTCGGCAACAAGGGCGGCCGCAAGGTCGTCAACATCGTCGCGGGCGAGTAGCACTCCTCGGGCGGGTGCCGCAAGCGGCGCCCTCCACCCGGCGGTCAATACCTTTTGTTGGACGGGGCGAGCTTCGGCTCGTCCCGTCCTTCTGTTTCTGAGAGTCTGTGGGGATCATGGTCACGTTCGTCGATGAGGTGACGCTTCATCTGCGCGCCGGTAAGGGCGGCAATGGCTGCGTCTCCGTGCACCGCGAGAAGTTCAAGCCGCTCGGCGGCCCGGACGGCGCGAACGGGGGCGACGGCGGCGACATCATCCTCGTCGCCGATCCGCAGACCACCACGCTGCTGAGCTACCACCACTCGCCGCACCGCTCGGCGGGCAACGGCGGCTTCGGCATGGGTGACATGCGCTCGGGCGCGCAGGGCGAGGACCTCGAGCTGCCGGTGCCGGTGGGCACCGTCGTGAAGGATCCGTCCGGCGAGGTGCTCGTCGACATGATCGAGCCCGGCATGCGCTTCGTCGTCGCCCCGGGTGGACGCGGCGGTCTCGGAAACGCCGCTCTCGCGTCGCCCAAGCGCAAGGCTCCCGGCTTCGCGCTGCTCGGCACGCCGGGCTGGGAGGGCGACGTCGTCCTCGAGCTCAAGACCGTCGCCGACGTGGCGCTCGTGGGCTTCCCGTCCGCGGGCAAGTCGAGCCTGATCGCGGCGATCTCGGCCGCTCGGCCGAAGATCGCCGACTACCCGTTCACCACGCTTCACCCGAACCTCGGCGTCGTGCAGGCCGGCGACGTGCGCTTCACGGTGGCGGATGTGCCCGGCCTGATCGAGGGTGCGAGCGAGGGCCGTGGGCTGGGACTGGAGTTCCTCCGTCATGTCGAGCGCTGCACGGCGCTCGTGCATGTGCTCGACTGCGCCACGCTCGAGCCCGGCCGTGACCCGCTCAGCGATCTCGAGGTCATCCGCGCCGAGCTCGGCGCATATCCGGTGCCGGAGGGGCAGACGCCGCTGCTGGAGCGCCCGCAGCTCGTCGTGCTGAACAAGACCGACGTGCCCGAGGCCGAGGAGCTGGCCGCCTTCGTGCGTCCCGACCTCGAGGCGCAGGGCTACCGCGTGTTCGAGATCTCGACCGTGGCCCGCAAGGGACTGCGGGAGCTGACCTTCGCGATCGGCGAGATCATCGACGCGCACCGCAAGGCGCAGCCCGCCGCGCCCGAGAAGCCGCGCGTGGTGATCCGGCCGAAGGGCTCCCAGAAGGAGTTCGAGATCCGCGTCGAGGGTGGCACGTACGGCAACGTCTACCGCATCCTCGGCGAGAAGCCGACGCGGTGGGTGCAGCAGACCGACTTCCAGAACGAGGAGGCCGTGGGCTTCCTGTCCGACCGCCTCGACAAGCTGGGGGTCGAGGACGAGCTGTTCCGCGCGGGAGCCGTGCCGGGATCCACCGTCGTGATCGGCGAGGGCGACTCGGTCGTGTTCGACTGGGAGCCGTCGATCGGCTCGGCCGCCGAGCTCATCCAGGCGCCGCGCGGCACCGATCCCCGTCTGATGCAGGGCGGACGACGCACGAGCAACGAGCGGCGCGAGCAGTATCACGCGCGCCAGGACGCGCGCGCGGCCGCCCGCGCGGAGGCCGACGAGCTGCGCAGGGCGCGCCGCGACGACGTCGCCGAGGGCGACGAGTGACGGCGCACGACCGCGCGGGCCTCGCCGACGCCCGGCGCATCGTCGTGAAGGTGGGCTCGTCCTCGATCAGCGGTGAGGCGTCATGGCGCATCCCCATGCTGGTGAAGGCGCTGGCCGACGCGCATCGCCGCGGCGCCGAGGTGCTGCTGGTGTCGTCCGGCGCGATCGCGACGGGTATGCCGTTCCTCGACCTCGATGCGCGTCCGACCGACCTCGCCACCCAGCAGGCCGCGGCAGCGGTCGGGCAGAACGTGCTCGTGTTCCGCTACCAGGAGGCCCTGCGGCCTTTCGGCATCGTGGCAGGGCAGGTGCTGCTGACCGCGGGCGACCTCGAGAACCCCACGCACCGCAGCAATGCGCAGCGCGCGATCGAGCGGCTGCTCGGGTTGCGCATCCTGCCCATCGTGAACGAGAACGACACGGTCGCGACGCAGGAGATCCGCTTCGGCGACAACGACCGGCTCGCCGCGCTCGTCGCGAAGCTCGTGTCGGCGGACGCGCTGGTGCTGCTCAGCGACATCGCGTCGCTCTACACGAAGCCGCCCAGCGAGCCGGACGCCGAACCGCTCGACGTGATCGCGCACGACGCTGACCTCAGCGATCTGGAGTTCGGCTCCACTGTCGTCAACAGCGTTGGCACCGGGGGAGCGGCCACGAAGGTCTCCGCCGCACGTCTCGCCGCGGGCGCCGGCATCGGCGTGCTCGTGACGAGCGCGGACCTCGTCGCCGACGCCCTGTCGGGAGCGCGGGTCGGCACCTGGTTCGAGCCGTCTCCGGCTGCGGTGCCGCTCGGTACACTCTCCGAATAGCCGCGTCCCGCCCGAAGGGGCTCTTCCGGACGCGCCGCGCCCATCCTGAACCCAGCGGAGACAAGCGCCATGAGCATCGTGGAGACCCCGGACGTCGCCGTCGACACCCCGCAGGATCGCCTGCGTCTCGCGAAGGACGCCGCGCGCGTCACCGCGCGTCTGACGAGCGGCCAGAAGGCGGACGCGTTGCACGCGATCGCCGATGCGCTGGTGGCGCACGCCGACGAGATCATCGCGGCGAACGCCGACGACCTCGCGCGCGGCGAACGCGACGGCATCGGGGCCGGTCTGCTCGACCGCCTGCGGCTGGATGCCCGGCGCGTCGCCGGTCTGGCCGACGCCGTGCGCGAGATCGCGGCACTGCCGGATCCGGTCGGCGAGATCGTGCGCGGTCACCGCATGCCGGGCGGGGTCAACCTCGAGCAGGTGCGCGTGCCGTTCGGGGTGGTGGGAGCGATCTACGAGGCTCGTCCCAACGTGACCGTCGACATCGCGGCGCTCGCCCTGCGCTCCGGCAACGCGGTCGTGCTGCGCGGCGGCAGTGCGGCGCTGTCCTCGAACAGCTCGCTGGTCGCGGTCATGCGCGATGCGCTCGAGGCGCAGGGCGTCAGTCCCGAGGCCATCCAGTCGGTCGACGCGTTCGGGCGCGACGGCGCCAGGGCGCTGATGCACGGGCGGGGCTACATCGACGTGCTCGTGCCGCGCGGCAGCGCCGGGCTGATCGAGACCGTGGTGACCGAGTCCACCGTGCCGGTGATCGAGACGGGGGCCGGCAACGTCCACATCGTGCTCGACGAGACCGCGCCGGACGACTGGGCACGCGACATCGTCGTGAACGCCAAGGTCCAGCGCCCCAGCGTCTGCAACGCCGCTGAGACGGTCCTCGTGCTGCGCAGCGCGGCCGAGCGGCTCGTCGCGCCCGTGGCCGCGGCGCTGCAGGCGGAGGGCGTCACGGTGCACGGCGACGAAACCGTCCGCGCGCTCGCCCTCGGTGTCCAGCCGGCGACCGAGGAGGATTGGGCGACCGAGTACCTGAGCCTCGACATCGCCATGCGCGTCGTGGACACGCTCGATGACGCGCTCGCGCACATCCGGCAGTACTCGACGGGGCACACCGAGGCGATCGTCACGGCGGACGTGCGCAACGCGGAGCGTTTCCTCGCCGAGGTCGACTCGGCCGTGGTGCTCGTCAACGCGTCGACGCGTTTCACGGACGGAAGCGAGTTCGGCTTCGGCGCCGAGGTCGGCATCTCGACGCAGAAGCTTCACGCCCGCGGTCCGATGGGGCTTCCGGAGCTGACGAGCACGAAGTGGCTCGGCCGTGGCGCCGGTCAGGTCCGCGTCTGAGAGATAAGCTGGTCGGGCACGTTCTCTACACCCGTGCCACAACCTGAACGGAGCACGAATGCACCTCGCCGCAGCGCTTGCCGTCGCCGCAGCCGCCGAGTCGCACCACGAGGGCAACGTCATGCTGTTGACGCTGCCCGCCGGCCTCATCGCGGCCGCCGTCTTCACGCTGCTGGGGGTCGTGACCGCGTCGTACCGCAACGTCTCGAACCGCCACGCCGACCCGGCGCAGGTGCACGCGGCCGAGGGCCGTCCCGAGCACGAGACGGGTCACGGCCACTAGGTCGTCCTTGTGACGGTGCAGCGGAGGCCGCCGCGGATCGGGGTGATGGGCGGGACGTTCGATCCCATCCATCACGGTCACCTCGTGGCCGCGAGCGAGGTCGCGCAGTCGTTCGACCTCGACGAGGTCGTGTTCGTGCCGACCGGGCAGCCCTGGCAGAAGCAGGAGGTCTCGCCCGCCGAGCAGCGCTACGAGATGACGGTGATCGCGACCGCCTCCAATCCGCGCTTCACGGTGAGCCGGGTGGACGTCGACCGCGAGGGCCTCACGTACACGGTCGACACGCTGCGCGACCTCAAGGCCGAGCGTCCCGAGGCCGAGCTGTTCTTCATCACCGGCGCGGACGCCGTGGCGCAGATTCTCAGCTGGAGGAACCACGATGAACTGTGGGATCTCGCCCACTTCGTCGCGGTGTCGCGCCCCGGTCACGTCCTCGACATCCAAGGGCTGCCGAGCGGTGAGATCAGCCAGCTCGAGATCCCCGCTCTGGCGATCTCGTCGACCGACTGCCGCGACCGCGTGAGCCGCGGCCACCCGGTCTGGTACCTCGTGCCGGATGGGGTCGTGCAGTACATCGCGAAGCATCATCTGTATCGGAGCAACGCATGAGCACACCGGACGAGCTGTCGCAGCCGCTGACGCGCCGTCAGCTGCGCGAGCTGAAGCTGACCGGTCAGACGCCTGTCATCAGCGCGGAGGAGATCGAGGCCGCGAGGGCAGCACGCGACGCGGAGGACGGGCGCGCCACCGGCGACGCCGAAGTCGGCTCGCCAGAGGATGCCGAGGTCGTGGAGGCCGCCGTCGTCGAGCCCGCTCCGGCTGAATCGTCGGCCGCTCAGCCGACGGTCGCGGGGGACGTCGTCGAGGCCGACGTGGTCGAGGAGCCGACCGCTGAGCGACCCGAAGTCGTCGCCGCGCAGGTCGAGGAGGTTGCGGCGCTCGACGCTGCGGCTCGGGAGTCGTCCGCGCCGTCCGTGCCCACGGATGGCTCGCGCCCGCTGACGCGCCGCGAGGTGCGCGAGCAGGAGCGCATCCGCACGGCCCAGTTCTCGGTCGTGCCGCCTGACGAGGCCGAGCCCGCCGGGGTCGAGTCCGCTCACGAGACGGAGCCCGCGGCGCCCGAGTCGGCGGAGGCCGAGTCGGCTGCCGCCCAGTCCGCCGAGCGGGAGTCCGGTGAGGACGAGCCGAACCTCGCCGCGATCGAGACGAAGATCGTCGGCGAGAACGAGACCTCGGTGCTGTACGAGGTCGTTGAGGTCCCGTTCGAGCACGCTGCCGCGCAGGCGGAAGAGTCCGAGTCCCAGGCCCAGGAGCCCGTGCCGTTCGAGCGCGAGCTGCCGGTCGCCCACCTCGTGTACGAGGACACCGCCGAGCCGGCGAGCGCCGAGCCCCGGCCCGACGAGGAGTTCGCCGAGTCGCGGGTCGAGACCGTGTATGTGCCGGAGGACGCGCCCGTCGCGGACGAGCCGGACCAGCGCCCGACCGTCGCGCCCGCGTTCGGCGCGTCGCTGCTGAAGGAGCCTGCGGCTGAGCAGCCCGCGTCGTTCGAGGAGATCCTGTCGCACTCGAACGACTCGAGCGGCACCTCCACCGCCGCGAGCGCGCTGATCCTCGCCGCCGATCCGGGGTCCATCCCGCTGTCGGCGCCGATCGACGCGACCGGCGAGATCCTGATCACGAGCACGCATGCACTGCCCGACGGTTTCGGGTCGCGCGGTCACGCCGCCGGCACGACGGACGGCAAGGAAGTGGACGTCGTGCTGATCGACGGCGAGCTGCCGCTCGCGTCGTCGCCGACGCCGATCGCCGCGAGCGACGCGGTGAGCACCTCGAAGAGCCCAGCGGAGGTGATCCGCCCGCCGGCACCGGAGAAGACGCACCGCCTCACCCTGATCCTCGGCATCGCGGCGGGCGTGCTGGGCGTCGCTCTCATCGGCGTGGTGGTCGCCGCCTTCATGAATGGACTCCTCGGCTGATGGCCTCTCCCGAATCGCTGACAATGCTCGAGATCGCCGCGGCCGCGGCGGATGCGAAGGGCGGCGAGGATCTCGTCGCCCTCGACGTGTCCGAGCCCCTGCCGCTCGTCGATGTCTTCCTGCTCGTGACCGGACGCAGCGAGCGCAACGTCGCCGCGATCGCGGACGAGATCGAGGACAAGCTCAACGAGGCCGGCCACAAGCGCCTGCGTCGTGAGGGCCGCGCCGAGTCGCGCTGGGTGCTGCTCGATTTCGGCGACCTCGTCGTGCACGTCTT
>NZ_JAPSJA010000031.1 GCF_031178525.1 Microbacterium sp. | reverse complement strand
GTCGTGTGCCGCTGCACACGCTGCGCGCGAACATCGACTACGGCTTCTACGAGGCCAAGACCACCTTCGGCCGCATCGGCGTGAAGGTCTGGATCTACAAGGGCGACCTCACCAACAAGGAACTCGCGCGCGAGCAGGCGAACATGAAGCCCGCCCGTGACCGCGACCGTGGCGGCCGCCGTGGCCCGCGTCGTGACGACGCGCAGGCGCCGGTCGCGGAAGGAGCTTCGGCGTAATGCTCATCCCCCGCAAGGTCAAGTACCGCAAGCAGCACCACCCCAAGCGGGATGGTCAGGCGACGGGTGGCACCAAGGTCTCCTTCGGTGAGTTCGGCATCCAGGCGCTCACGCCCGCTTACGTGACGAACCGTCAGATCGAGTCCGCTCGTATCGCCATGACGCGTCACATCAAGCGTGGCGGAAAGGTGTGGATCAACATCTACCCCGACCGTCCGCTCACGAAGAAGCCCGCCGAGACCCGCATGGGTTCCGGTAAGGGTTCGCCGGAGTGGTGGGTCGCCAACGTCAAGCCGGGTCGCGTCCTCTTCGAGGTCGCCGGCGTCAACGAGCAGCTTGCTCGTGAGGCCCTGACCCGAGCCATTCACAAGCTGCCTCTCAAGGCACGCATCATCAAGCGCGAGGAGGGCGACGCGTAATGGCGATCGGCACCAAGGAGCTCGCCACGAGCGAGCTCGACACGTTCGAGGACCAGCGCCTCGTCGAGGAGCTGCGCAAGGCCAAGGAAGAGCTGTTCAACCTGCGCTTCCAGTCGGCCACCGGCCAGCTCGAGAGCCACGGCCGCATCCGCGCCGTGAAGCGCGACATCGCGCGGCTCTACACCGTGATCCGCGAGCGCGAGCTGGGCATCCGTGCCACGCCCGCCCCGGTCGAGGTGAAGGCCAAGAAGAGCAAGGCGAAGAAGGCCGAGGAGACTCCGGCCGCCGAGGGAGAGGCTGAGTGATGGCCACCGACAAGAAGGCTGTGGAGCACGCCGAGCACGACGTGCGCGACGCCGACGCCCGTGGCTACCGCAAGTCGGCCCGCGGCTACGTCGTGAGCGACAAGATGGACAAGACGATCGTCGTCGAGGTCGAGGACCGCGTGAAGCACCCCCTCTACGGCAAGGTCATCCGTCGCACGAGCAAGCTCAAGGCGCACGACGAGAACAACACCGCCGGCATCGGCGACCTCGTCCTCATCAACGAGACCCGTCCGCTCAGCGCCACCAAGCGCTGGCGTCTGGTTGAGATCCTGGAGAAGGCCAAGTGATCCAGACTGAGTCCCGCCTCAAGGTCGCCGACAACACCGGCGCGAAGGAGCTGCTCACGATCCGCGTCCTCGGTGGTTCGAACCGCCGTTACGCCGGTGTGGGAGACACCATCGTCGCGACGGTCAAGGACGCGATCCCGGGCGGCAACGTCAAGAAGGGCGACGTCGTCAAGGCGGTCGTCGTCCGCACCGTGAAGCAGACGCGCCGCGCCGACGGCTCGTACATCAAGTTCGACGAGAACGCCGCCGTGATCCTGAAGAACGACGGGGAGCCCCGCGGCACCCGCATCTTCGGCCCGGTCGGCCGCGAGCTTCGTGACCGCAAGTTCATGAAGATCGTCTCGCTCGCCCCGGAGGTGCTGTAACCCATGGCGAAGATCAAGAAGGGTGACCTGGTCCAGGTCATCACGGGAGCCAAGCAGGACCGCGGCGGAGACCGCGGCAAGCAGGGCAAGGTCCTCGAGGTCGTCGACGGCGGCCGGCGTGTCGTCGTCGAGGGCGTCAACTACATCACGAAGCACAACCGGATCGGTCAGACCCAGCGCGGCACCAAGACCGGTGGCATCGAGACGTACGAGGCCCCCATCCACATTTCCAACGTCGCGCTCGTCGACCCCGACTCGAAGAAGCCGACCCGCGTCGGCTTCCGCGTGGAGGAGCAGGTCAAGGACGGCGTCAAGAAGACTGTTCGCGTTCGTGTCGCGAAGAAGTCGGGTAAGGACATCTGACAGTGAGCACCATTGACGCGCAGGCTGGCAAAATCCAGCCGCGCCTGAAGCAGGTCTACCGCGACCAGATCCGCCAGAAGATGCAGGACGAGTTCGGCTACGACAACGTCATGCAGATCCCTGGCCTGGTCAAGGTCGTCGTCAACACCGGCGTCGGCGAGGCAGCTCGCGACTCCAAGGTCATCGAGGGTGCGGTCGCCGACCTCACCGCGATCACGGGTCAGAAGCCCGTCGTCACCAAGGCGAAGAAGTCGATCGCGCAGTTCAAGCTGCGTGAGGGCCAGGCCATCGGCGCCCACGTCACGCTCCGTGGCGACCGCGCCTGGGAGTTCCTGGACCGCCTGATCTCGCTCGCCCTGCCCCGCATCCGCGACTTCCGCGGTCTGTCGGGCAAGCAGTTCGACGGCAACGGCAACTACACCTTCGGTCTCCAGGAGCAGTCGGTGTTCCACGAGATCGACCAGGACAAGATCGACCGCGTGCGTGGTTTCGACATCACGATCGTCACCACCGCGAAGTCGGACGACGAGGGCCGCGCTCTGCTGCGTCACCTCGGCTTCCCGTTCCGCACCGCCGACCAGCAGGCCTGAGCAGGCTCACAGGTCGATCTGCGGTAGGATCGAGCGTTTGTGTTTCCGCCGCCGGTCGGGGCTCAGGCCCCCGCCGGCGGCGGACGCACGAAGCCACAACTGAATACGGATCGATCATCGAAGGCCGTCTGTCGTGTAACGGCAGCCGGAACCTCATGAACAAAGGACACGTCATATGACGATGACAGACCCGGTCGCAGATATGCTGACCCGTCTGCGCAACGCGAACTCGGCGCACCACGACACCGTGTCGCTGCCGTCGAGCAAGCTCAAGACGCACATCGCGGAGATCCTCCAGCGCGAGGGTTACATCGCGGCGTGGGAGGAGACCGACGCGCGCGTCGGCAAGACCCTCACGATGACGCTCAAGTACGGCCCGAACCGCGAGCGGTCGATCGCCGGCATCAAGCGCGTCTCGAAGCCCGGCCTCCGCGTGTACGCGAAGTCGACCGAGCTCCCCAAGGTCCTCGGTGGCCTGGGCGTCGCCATCCTGTCCACCTCCTCCGGTCTTCTCACCGACCGTCAGGCTGAGCAGAAGGGCGTGGGCGGGGAAGTTCTCGCCTACGTGTGGTGATCCCTCATGTCGCGAATCGGACGTCTTCCCATTGACATCCCCGCCGGCGTCTCCGTGACGGTCGACGGGCAGCAGGTTGCCGTGAAGGGCCCCAAGGGCGAGCTCGCGCTCACCGTTGCCAAGCCCATCGAGGTCAAGGTCGAGGAGAACCAGGTTCTCGTCACCCGGCCCGACGACGAGCGCGAGTCGCGTTCGCTGCACGGTCTCACGCGCACCCTGATCAACAACAACATCATCGGCGTGACCCAGGGCTACACCAAGGGCCTCGAGGTCGTCGGCACCGGTTACCGCGTGGCGCAGAAGGGCTCGGCCGTCGAGTTCGCTCTCGGCTTCTCGCACCCGGTCACCGTCGAGCCGCCGGCCGGCATCACGTTCACCGTCGAGGGCAACAACCGCCTCACGGTGAGTGGCATCGACAAGCAGGCCGTCGGTGAGACCGCCGCCAACATCCGCAAGATCCGCAAGCCTGAGCCGTACAAGGGCAAGGGTGTCCGCTACGCGGGCGAGGTCGTGCGTCGCAAGGCCGGAAAGGCTGGTAAGTAATCATGGCTGTGAAGTCGAAGTCCGCCGCGCGTACGCGCCGCCACGCTCGCCTTCGCAAGAAGGTCGTCGGCACCGAGGTCCGTCCTCGTCTCGTCGTGACCCGTTCGGCCCGCCACGTGTTCGTGCAGCTGGTCGACGACAGCAAGGGCCACACCGTGGCCTCCGCCTCGACGCTCGAGACCGACCTGCGCGGTTTCGAGGGTGACAAGACGGCCAAGGCCCGCAAGGTGGGCGAGCTGCTCGCCGAGCGCGCCAAGGCCGCCGGTTTCACCGACGTCGTGTTCGACCGCGGCGGCAACCGCTACGCGGGTCGCGTCGCGGCGATCGCCGACGGCGCCCGCGAAGGGGGGCTGAACCTGTGAGTGACAACAAGGAGACCGAAGTGACCACCGAGGCCCCCGCGGCCGGCGCCGAGCAGGCGCAGACCGAGCAGCGCAACGAGCGCGGCGACCGCCGCGGCGGTCGCAACGACCGTGGCCAGGGCCGTGGCGGTCGTGACCGCAACGACCGCAACGCGGACAACCAGTTCCTGGAGCGCGTCGTCACGATCAACCGCGTGTCGAAGGTCGTGAAGGGTGGTCGTCGCTTCAGCTTCACCGCCCTCGTGGTCGTCGGCGACGGCAACGGCGTGGTCGGTGTCGGCTACGGCAAGGCCCGCGAGGTGCCCCTGGCGATCTCCAAGGGCGTCGAGGACGCGAAGCGCAACTTCTTCCGCGTTCCCCGCGCCGGTGCGACGATCCCCCACCCCGTCCAGGGTGAGGCCGCCGCTGGTGTCGTCATGCTGCGCCCCGCGTCCGCCGGTACCGGTGTCATCGCCGGTGGTCCGGTCCGCGCCGTGCTCGAGTGCGCCGGCATCCACGACGTGCTGTCGAAGTCGCTCGGCTCGTCGAACACGATCAACATCGTGCACGCGACGGTCGAGGCCCTGAAGCAGCTCGAGGAGCCCCGCGCGGTCGCCGCGCGTCGTGGCCTCGAGTTCGACCAGGTCGCGCCGGCACGTCTCGTCCGTGCGGAGGCCGAGGCCGCCGCTGCTGCGAAGGCAGGTGTCTGATGGCCGCTCGTCTGAAGGTCACGCAGGTCAAGTCCAAGGTGAGCGAGAAGCAGAACCAGCGCGACACGCTGCGTTCGCTGGGTCTGAAGCGGATCGGCGACTCCGTCGTCCGTCCCGACGACGCCCAGACGCGCGGCTACGTCCGCACCGTCGCTCACCTCGTGAATGTTGAGGAGATCGACTGATGGCTGAGAAGAAGGCCACGGCCGACAAGGCCGAGAAGACCCAGGTCGCCGAGGCCAAGCGCCCCGGTGTGCTGAAGGTTCACCACCTCCGTCCCGTCCCGGGCGCCAACACCGCCAAGACCCGCGTGGGTCGCGGTGAGGGCTCCAAGGGCAAGACGGCCGGTCGCGGCACCAAGGGCACCAAGGCCCGCTACAGTGTCCGCCCCGGCTTCGAGGGTGGCCAGATGCCGCTGCACATGCGCACGCCGAAGCTGCGCGGCTTCAAGAACCCGTTCCGCGTCGAGTACCAGGTCGTGAACCTGGACAAGCTCGCGGAGCTCTACCCGCAGGGTGGCGACGTGACCGTCGCCGACCTCGTCGCCAAGGGCGCCGTCCGCAAGAACGAGAAGGTCAAGGTGCTCGGCAACGGCGAGATCTCCGTGGCCCTCACCGTCACGGTGGACAAGGTCTCCGGCTCGGCTGAGCAGAAGATCGTCGCCGCCGGCGGCAGCGTCAAGTAATCCGCGTCAAGGGCCCGGGAGCGACCGCTCCCGGGCCCTTGCGTTAGCCTTGAGGTCGGTTCGCCATCGGCGGATCACCTCACCACCCAGGAGGCACGTCCTTGTTCAGCGCCATCGCGCGGATCTTCCGCACTCCGGACCTGCGGCGGAAGATCGGATTCACCCTCGCGATCATCGCGATCTACCGTTTCGGCGCCCACGTGCCGGCTCCGTTCGTCAACTTCCCGAACGTCCAGAGCTGCATCGACCAGACCTCCGGCACCGACGGCCTCCTCTCGCTCGTCAACCTGTTCTCGGGTGGCGCGCTGCTGCAGCTGTCGATCTTCGCTCTCGGCGTCATGCCGTACATCACGGCGACGATCATCACGCAGCTGCTGCGCGTCGTGATCCCGCACTTCGAGACCCTCTACAAGGAGGGTCAGGCGGGCCAGGCCAGGCTCACGCAGTACACGCGCTACCTCACGATCGCGCTCGCGCTGCTGCAGTCCACGACCCTCGTCACGGTCGCTCGCACGGGCCAGCTGTTCGGTGTGACCGGCATCCCCGAGTGCACGCAGCTGCTGGTCAACGACGTGTGGTGGGCGCAGCTGCTCATGATCATCACCATGACCGCCGGCACGGGCCTCATCATGTGGTTCGCCGAGCTCGTCACCGAGCGCGGCATCGGCAACGGCATGTCGCTGCTGATCTTCACGTCGATCGCCGCGACGTTCCCGTCCGCGATGGGCGCCATCCTCGCCGCCCGCGGCCCCGAGATCTTCCTGCTCGTGCTCGCCGTCGGCATCGTCGTCGTCGCCCTCGTGGTGTTCGTCGAGCAGTCGCAGCGCCGCATCCCGGTGCAGTACGCCAAGCGGATGGTCGGACGCCGCACCTACGGCGGCACGAACACCTACATCCCGATCAAGGTGAACACCGCCGGTGTCGTCCCCGTCATCTTCGCGTCGTCGCTGCTGTACATCCCGGCGCTGATCGCGCAGTTCAACACCCCCACCGACACGGCGCCGCCCGCGTGGGTGACCTGGATCTCGACGTACCTGACGACGGGTGACCACCCGCTGTACATGGCCGTCTACTTCCTCCTCATCATCGGCTTCACGTACTTCTACGTCGCGATCACGTTCAACCCCGTCGAGGTCGCCGACAACATGAAGAAGTACGGCGGCTTCATCCCCGGCATCCGCGCCGGGCGCCCGACGGCCGAGTACCTCGACTACGTCCTGACGCGCATCACGCTTCCCGGTTCGATCTACCTCGGCCTCATCGCCCTGATCCCGCTGATCGCGCTCGCGACCGTGGGCGCCAACCAGAACTTCCCGTTCGGCGGCGCCTCGATCCTGATCATCGTCGGCGTGGGCCTCGAGACCGTGAAGCAGATCGACGCGCAGCTGCAGCAGCGCCACTACGAAGGGCTCCTCCGATGACCTCCACCCGTCTCCTGATCGTCGGTCCCCAGGGTTCGGGCAAGGGTACGCAGGGTGCGCGCATCGCCGAGGCGTTCGGGATCCCCGTCGTGTCGACGGGCGACATCTTCCGCGCGAACATCAAGGAGGGCACGGAGCTCGGCAAGCAGGTCAAGGCCATCACCGATGCCGGCGACCTGGTGCCCGACGAGGTCACCTTCGCGATCGTGAAGGACCGCCTCGAGCAGCCCGACGCGGCCGAGGGCTTCCTGCTCGACGGCTTCCCGCGCAACGTCGCCCAGGTGGCGCTGCTCGACGAGTTCCTCGGCGGCCGCGGCGACGCCCTCGACGCCGTGATCGAGCTCGATGTGCCGCGCGAGGAGAGCCTGCAGCGGATCTCCCTGCGTGCGCAGAGCGAGGGACGCGCGGATGACACGGAGGCGGCGATCGCGCACCGCCTCGACATCTACGAGCGCGAGACCGCTCCGATCCTCGCCGTGTACCGCACGCGCGACGTCGTGGACACGATCGACGGCGTCGGCACCCTCGACGACATCACCGCCCGCATCATCGCCGCGCTCGAGGCCCGTGGGCTCACGCGCGACGCCGCCGCGTGACCCAGTGATCTTCCGCAAGTCGATCTACAAGACCCCCGCGCAGCTGCGCGCGATGGTCGAACCGGGTCTCATCACCGCGGCCGCGCTCGAGGCCGTCCGTCCGCTCGTCCGGGCCGGCGTCACGACGCTCGAGCTCGACGCCGAGGCGAACCGCGTGATCACCGAGCGTGGCGCGCGCTCGAACTTCCAGCTCGTGCGCGGGTACCGGCACACGATCTGCGCGTCGGTCAACGACGCGGTCGTGCACGGCATCCCGACGGACGTGCCGCTGCAGCCCGGGGACATCGTCTCGGTCGACTGCGGCGCCGAGACGGCGGAGGGCTGGAACGGCGACTCGGCGATCACGGTCGTCGTGCCGGATCCGGCGCGCCCGGATCTCGTCGCCCAGCGGGAGGAGCTCTCGCGCGTGACAGAGGGATCCATGTGGGCCGGGATCGCCGCGCTCGCCGGCGCCACACGCCTCGGCGAGGTGGGCGACGCCATCCAGACGTACATCGAGGCGAATCCGCTGTCCTTCAGCGGCAAGCCCGCGGGCATCCTGCGCGAGTACGTCGGCCACGGCATCGGCCGCAAGATGCACGAGTCGCCGTCGATCTTCAACTACCGCACGTCCGACCCGGGTGCCGAGGTGAAGCCCGGCCTCGCCGTGTGCATCGAGCCCATGATGACGGCGGGATCCGAGGAGACCTTCGTCGAGGACGACGACTGGACGGTCTCGACCGTGGACGGCTCCATGGGCTCCCACTGGGAACATAGCGTCGCCGTGCACAATGGTGGCATCTGGGTGCTCACCGCGCCCGACGGCGGCGCCGCCGGTCTTGCGCCCTTCGGCGTGACGCCGACGCCGATCGCCTGATCTCACACTCACTCACGGAGCGGAAACATGGCTGGCGGGAAGACGAACTGGGTCGCGATCTGGATCTCGGCGGCGGTCGTCGTGCTGCTGGTCGCGGTCGGAGCGATCGTGGTCTGGATGAACAATCAGGCGACCGCACCCGCCGAGGCCCCGGCGTCGGCGTCCATCGACGAGACGACCGGCGCCATCCGGCTCGGCGAGGGCCCTGACGTGCTGCAGACCTACGTGGACTTCATGTGCCCGTTCTGCGGGCAGTTCGAAGACAGCTGGGGCGAGACCGTCGCGGACCAGGTGTCGCAGGGGAGCATGACGCTCGAGGTGTTCCCGGTGTCGATCCTCGACAGCCAGTCGCAGGGAACCGAGTTCTCCACCCGCGCCGCGAACGCCATGTACTGCGTGGCTGAGGACAACCCCGACGCCGCCTACCCGTTCATGGACCTGATGTTCTCGAACCAGCCGCGGGAGGCGACCCCCGGGCTCACGGACGAGGAGATCGTGTCCTTCGCGGAGCGAGCGGGCGCCTCCGGCGCGGCCGAGTGCATCGCGGACCGCACGTACGCCGACTTCGTCGATCAGACCACCGAGCAGCTGCCGGGCGGGGGGACTCCCGCCGTCCTCCTCAACGGGGAGACGCTCAACTGGCAGGCGACCCCGGAGCAGGAGCTGCTGCCGCGCCTGCAGGGCTGAGGCCCGGCGAGGGCGGTGAGCTCGGCGACACGCCGAGTTGCCGACACGCCCGGAAGCATCTAACATAGATCTTTGGTGCCTTGCGCCTGATTTCGGCGTGTCGCCGGATCGGCGACTCCGGTACCGAAACCCACTCACCGCAGACCGATCGGCCTGCACAAGCAAAGCGAGTCTATGGCGAAGAAAGACGGTGTCATCGAGATCGAGGGTGTGATCACCGAGGCGCTCCCCAACGCGATGTTCCGCGTGGAGCTCACCAACGGTCACAAGGTCCTCGCAACGATCTCCGGAAAGATGCGGCAGAACTACATCCGCATCATCCCCGAGGACCGCGTGGTCGTGGAGCTCAGCCCCTACGACCTCACGCGCGGCCGCATCGTCTACCGCTACCGCTGACCCGCTCTGCCGGCACGCCGGTCGAGAAGTAACGGCCGCGCTCCCACGGGCGCGCGGTACGAAGACAGCGAAAGAAGAAGTCATGAAGGTCAACCCCAGCGTCAAGCCGATCTGCGACCACTGCAAGGTGATCCGTCGCCACGGTCGCGTCATGGTCATCTGCAAGAGCAACCCGCGCCACAAGCAGCGCCAGGGCTGAGACAACTCGATATCTGACAGCTTCGATCCGAAGCGAGGCAGGATCAGAACCCGCTCTGCGGGGGACACCTCGGGGTGGAGGCCCGGGCACCGATCCTGCTCCACACCTCCACAAACACAGGAGAAGGTCGCATGGCACGTCTTGCCGGCGTCGACATCCCGCGCGACAAGCGCGTGGTGATCGCCCTCACGTACATCTACGGCGTTGGACGCACTCGCTCCAGCGAGATCCTCGCCGCCACTGGCATCAGCCCCGAGATCCGCGTCAAGGACCTGAGCGACGACCAGCTCGTCTCGCTCCGCGACTACATCGAGGGCACCTACAAGGTCGAGGGTGATCTCCGCCGCGAGGTCGCCGCCGACATCCGTCGCAAGGTCGAGATCGGCTCGTACGAGGGTCTCCGCCACCGCCGCGGCCTGCCGGTCCGCGGTCAGCGCACCAAGACCAACGCGCGTACGCGCAAGGGTCCCAAGCGCACCGTCGCGGGTAAGAAGAAGGCCCGCTAAGCGCGGTTCGGTTTAGGAGAAGAACATGGCTGCACCCAAGACCGCTGCGCGCAAGCCGCGCCGCAAGGAGAAGAAGAACATCGCTGTGGGCCAGGCCCACATCAAGTCGACGTTCAACAACACGATCGTTTCGATCACGGACCCGACCGGGGCCGTCATCAGCTGGACGTCGGCCGGTGGCGTGGGCTTCAAGGGCTCGCGCAAGTCGACGCCGTACGCCGCCGGCATGGCCGCGGAGTCGGCCGCCCGCCAGGCGCAGGAGCACGGCGTCAAGAAGGTCGACGTCTTCGTGAAGGGCCCGGGCTCGGGTCGCGAGACCGCGATCCGCTCGCTGCAGGCCGCTGGTCTCGAGGTCGGTTCGATCCAGGACGTGACGCCGCAGGCGCACAACGGCTGCCGTCCGCCGAAGCGCCGCCGCGTCTGACGTGACCCCCGCCGGGGCGCACGGCCTCGAGCCTGCGCCCCGGCGTCTCGTCGTCCCACGGGCGCGCGCGTCCGTCGAACACAACTCAAGACCTATCCACCGCACGTGTCATATAGCGGGCACGTGATCGAAAGGAACAACCAGTGCTCATTGCACAGCGTCCCACCCTCACCGAGGAGAAGATCTCGGAGTTCCGCAGCCGGTTCGTCGTCGAGCCCCTCGAGCCCGGCTTCGGCTACACCATCGGGAACGCGCTGCGTCGCAGCCTGCTCTCGTCGATCCCCGGCGCGGCGGTGACCAGCATCCGCATCGACGGCGTGCTGCACGAGTTCAGCACCATCCCCGGTGTGAAGGAGGATGTCACCGAGATCATCCTCAACATCAAGCAGCTCGTGGTGTCGAGCGAGCGCGACGAGCCCATCACGGCGTACCTGCGCAAGACGGGCGCCGGCGAGGTCACGGCCGCCGACATCTCGGCCCCGGCCGGTGTCGAGGTGCACAACCCCGAGCTGGTCATCGCGACGCTGAACGACACCGCGAAGTTCGAGCTCGAGCTCACGATCGAGCGCGGCCGCGGCTACGTCTCGGCCGTGCAGAACCGCAACGAGTACGCCGAGGCCGGCCAGGTGCCGGTCGACTCGATCTACTCGCCGGTTCTGAAGGTCAGCTACCGCGTCGAGGCGACTCGTGCCGGTGAGCGCACCGACTTCGACAAGCTCGTGCTGGACGTCGAGACCAAGCCGTCGATCGCCCCGCGCGACGCCGTGGCGTCGGCCGGCCGCACGCTGGTCGAGCTGTTCGGCCTCGCCCGCGAGCTGAACGTCGAGGCCGAGGGCATCGAGATCGGCCCCGCGCCGGTCGAGACGGTCCTGTCGAACGAGCTGTCGATGCCGATCGAGGACCTCGACCTGTCGGTCCGCTCGTACAACTGCCTCAAGCGCGAGGGAATCAACACGGTGAGCGAGCTCGTCGCCCTCTCGGAGACGCAGCTCATGAACATCCGCAACTTCGGACAGAAGTCGGTGGACGAGGTGCGCGACAAGCTCACCTCGCTCGGCCTGTCGCTCAAGGACTCGGTGCCCGGCTTCGACGGCACCGGCTTCTACGGCGGCTACGACGACGAGTCGCTCTGATCCGCTGACTTCCTTCTGATAACTGGAGTAACAAGACATGCCTAAGCCCACCAAGGGTCCCCGCCTCGGAGGCGGCCCCGCCCACGAGCGCCTGCTCCTCGCGAACCTCGCCGCGGCGCTGTTCACGCACAAGTCGATCAAGACGACCGAGACCAAGGCCAAGCGCCTGCGTCCGCTCGCTGAGCGCCTGATCACGTTCGCCAAGCGCGGCGACCTGCACGCGCGTCGTCGCGTCCTGTCCGTGATCGGCGACAAGGAGGTCGTGCACGTCCTCTTCGCCGAGATCGCGCCGCTCGTCGCGGAGCGTGAGGGCGGCTACACCCGCATCACCAAGGTCGGCAACCGCAAGGGTGACAACGCCCCCATGGCCGTGATCGAGCTCGTGCTCGAGCCCGTGACGCCGAAGGCCAAGAAGTCGGCGCCCGCCGCGACGGCTCCGGCCGCCGAGGAGGCCCCGGCCGAGGAGGCTCCCGTCGAGGAGACCGTCCCCGCCGAGGACGCCGAGGTCGTCGAGGAGGCTCCGGTCGAGGAGACCGAGGCCACCGAGGCTCCGGCCGAGGCCGACGCCAAGGAGGCCGAGGAGAAGTAATTCCCTCGCATCGAACGAAGGGCCCTGCTCCGGCAGGGCCCTTCGTCGTTTCCGCCGGGCCGCCGGTCTCAACGAACGAGGAGGTGGCGCGCGTAGGCTCGGAGGGTGACTGATCAGCCCCGCATGAATGTCGAGTCGTTCAACCTCGACCACCGCGCCGTGGCCGCGCCGTACCTGCGCATCGCCGACCGCAAAGTGCTGCCGCACGGCGACGTGATCGTGAAGTACGACGTGCGCTTCGCCCAGCCGAACGTCGGACACCTCGAGATGGCGTCGATCCACTCGCTCGAGCACCTGTTCGCCGAGAAGAGCCGCAACCACTCCGAGCGCGTGATCGACTTCTCGCCCATGGGCTGCCAGACCGGCTTCTACCTCATCCTGCAGGGCGACCACGAGTTCGCGGAGGTCGAGCAGCTCGTGGCCGACACGCTGCAGGACATCGTCGACGCGTCCGAAGTTCCCGCCGCGAACGAGATCCAGTGCGGCTGGGGCGCGAACCACACGCTCGCCGGTGCGCAGGATGCCGCGCGCGCCTTCCTCGACCAGCGCGCGCAGTGGGGTCAGGTGTTCGCGTGACCTCACGCGTCGCGGTCATCCTGGTCGCGATGGAGGAGGAGGCGGAGCCGTTCCTCGCGCTCGCGAGCGAGGTGAGCGAGCCGGTGCGGATCGGTCGGGCCGAGCACCGCGGAATGGTGATCGACGCGCGCACGCACGTGCTGGTCCGCTCCGGTGTCGGCATGGTCAACGGGGCCAGCGCCGCCGCCGGCGCGCTCGCCCGCTACGGCGACGACGTGCACCTGGTCAGCGCCGGATCGGCGGGCGGCCTCGCGAGGGGCGTGCAGGTCGGCGACGTGATCGTGAGCGACTCCCTCGTGAACGTCGGTGCGGACGCCCGCGCGTTCGGCTACGCACTGGGCCAGGTGCCGGGCATGCCGGTCGCGTACGAGGGCGACCCCGAGCTGCGCCGCGCCCTGCTCGCGGCCCGCGGAGACCTCACGGTGCGCGAGGGATCCGTCGGCTCGGGGGAGAGGTTCGTCACGGCCGAGGTGGCCGCGCAGCTGCGTGAGGACTTCCCGCACCTGCTCGCCGTCGACATGGAGTCGGCCGCGATCGCGCAGGTCGCCCACAACCACGGTGCGCGGTTCATCTCGGTGCGCGGCATCTCCGATCTGTGTGCGCCCGACGGCACGGAGTTCCTCACGCACGTCGACGATGCCGCGGAACGCTCGGCCCGCCTCGTCACCGCGGCACTCGCGACGCTCTGAGACGCTGGGGACTCTCGCGCCCGTCCGACGCGGTCGCTGCGAACTAGGCTGGGGCCGTGCCGCGCATCCGATTCGACATCGCCTACGACGGCACCTATTTCCGCGGCTGGGCGCGTCAGCCCGGGCTGCGCACGGTGCAGGGCGCGCTCGAGGGCGCCCTGGAGCGGATCGTCGGGTCGCCCGTGCCGCTCACGGTCGCGGGCCGAACGGATGCGGGCGTCCATGCGCGTGGGCAGGTCGCGCACGCCGACCTCGACGACGAGCAGTGGGCGCGCGCGACGCAGCGTCGCCGCGACGTGCCGAACCCGGCCGATCCGGTCCAGCCGCTGGCGCGGCGCCTGACGGGCGTGCTGGGGCAGTACGCCGACGTGGCCGTCTCACGCACCTCCACGGCTCCCGAGGGCTTCGACGCGCGTTTCTCGGCCACGTGGCGGCGCTACGAGTACCGGATCGCGGACTCGGTCGCGGGCTACGATCCGCTCGAGCGGCTGCGCACGACGACCGTGCGTTCCCGGCTCGATGTCGACGCGATGGACGACGCCGCCGGACGGCTCATCGGGCTGCACGACTTCGCGGCGTACTGCAAGCCGCGGCCCGAGTCGACGACCATCCGGACGCTCCTCGAGTACGACTGGCACCGGGACGACCGGGGGATCCTGATCGCGAACGTGCGGGCGGACGCGTTCTGCCACTCGATGGTGCGCGCACTCGTCGGTGCGTGTGTCGCAGCAGGAGAAGGCAAGCTCGCCCCTCAGGACCTCGTGTCGATCCGGGACGCGCGGCTGCGCACCAGCGAGTTCAAGGTCCTCGCGGCGCGCGGACTCACCCTCACCGTGGTCGGGTACCCGGCCGACGACCTGCTGGCCGCGCGTGCGGCGCAGACCCGGAATCGTCGCGATCTCGAGTAGTCAAGCCCCGGCGACTGCCTCCAGGCGCCGCGTAAGGTGAGTTGGCGATGAGGGTCATCTCGTACAACCTGCGCAAGCACGCCGCCGCTCACGAGCTGGAGGAGCTCGTCGACCGGTGGGGGGCGAACGTGCTCTGCCTGCAGGAGGCCGACACGGCGCACATGCCGCCGCAGCTGCAGGGCCTCACGCTCGCGCGCGCGACGTCGCAGAACCGGCTGGGGCTCGCGCTGTACTACCGCGAGAACATGTTCCAGCTGCAGGACGTGGTGACCCTCTCCCTGAAGAAGTCGCTGCACGACATCCTGCTCAAGCCCGCGCACGAGCGCGTCCTGGCGGCGCGGCTGCGCGACATCGACGCGGGGCGGGACGTGATCATCGCCTCGTTCCACGCGGCGCCCCTGACGGCGCTGAACTCCCTGCGCCGGCATCAGATCCGCACCGCGCTGACCGAGCTGCAGAAGATGGGCGATGGCGTGCCGGTGCTGATGGTCGGCGACTACAACTACCCGGTGTTCAAGGAGCGGCTCAGCGAGCGGGTGCGACACGCGGGCTACGACCTCACGCTGAGCGACTCGCGCACGTACACGCGCTACCGGTTCTTCAAGGGCCACTACGACTTCGCGACCTCCGAGGGCCTCGACATCGACAAGGTCACGACGCTGCCCCAGGGCGCGTCGGATCACCTCCCGATCCTCGTCACCGCGACCTACAAGAGCGGTCACCGCGAGTTCCGCAGCGCGACCGATCCTTCGCAGGACGAGGAGACGACCGCCCCGGAGACGCCGGACGCCTAGGACACGTCCGGCACACGGGTGCGGTGCCGTCGGGCGATAGCATCTCGGTGACAGCCAACGCGCGCGAGAATCCGGGAGGGCGGCGATGATGCGGCTTCCCGCCGTCAGCTCGAGCGACCTCCACCGGCCGCAGCGGAGCAGGATGGACGCACTCGGGACCGGGCGGCTCGCGTCGTCGCCGGAAGGCATCGACGGATGACCCGGATGATGATCCTCGGGCGCTGGGCCCGATATGCCCTGCTCGCGGGCATCGGCGTGCTGGCGGCGGTGCTGATCGCCACCACGGTCGTCGGCCGCCCGGTGCCGGCCTCGGCCCCGGAGCCGGTCGACACCGCCGCGGCCGTCGAGCCGGCGGCCGCGGTGACGCCCACGCCCACCGCGGCACCGCTGCCGGCCGACCCCGATCGCCGCTTCCTCGCTCTCGACGGCGGCGGAGTGCTGTGGCGCGGCACCGCCGGATCCTGCGCCGACGGCATCCCGCCCAAGCTCGAGCGCACGGCCGACGCCGTCGCATGGCGTACCGCCACTCCGGCCGACGCCGCCCAGCTGCTGGCGCTCACCCCCGGCGACGGGCGCGACCAGGCGCGGGTCGTGATCGCGCTCGACGACGGGTTCTGCACGGTCGCCGAAGAGGTCACGGCCTCCGACGGCCAGTCCTGGGAGGCCCCGGTCGACGTCACGTTCGCGGCGGAGGCGCCCGACGGGGATCTCCTCGCCGCGACCGAAGAGGGATACGTCGCCCGGCGGGACGAGGAGTGCGACGGCGTCGCGTTCTCCAGCGACAGCTGGACGGCATGCGACACCTCGCTGGACCCGGCGGATCCGATCGCGATCGACCAGGCGGACGGCAGGCTGTACGTGTGGAGCGGGGACGTCCTGAAGGCCGTCGACATCACTGCTGGCTGAGCCTCGATAGGGTGCTGCGTGTCGGCGTGGTAGGATCGTCCTTTGGTGCCCACTGCGGGCACAGCGAACGTGAGCCCTCCACCGGCTCGTTGGCCCGGCATCGCCGGGAGAACGGCCCCGGAGTGGGATTCACGAACGACTCCGTTCGATAAGAAAGCAGCACTACTGTGACGCGCACTTACACCCCGAAGGCCGGTGAGGCTCAGCGCGAGTGGCTCGTGATCGACGCCACCGACGTCGTCCTCGGCCGCCTCGCCTCGCACGCCGCCGCGCTCCTGCG
>NZ_JAPSJA010000199.1 GCF_031178525.1 Microbacterium sp. | reverse complement strand
CTCGGCTACACCGAGCTCGAGACCGCCGAGAAGCGGGTCGCGCTCGTGGCCTACCGGCCGAACGACATGCCCCTCGTGTGGGGCGACCCGTGGCGGGAGATCGCGGCGGGGGGATGGCAGTACGCCGCGGCTCTGCCGCATCCGGGGTCCGCGTACACGTGGATCGAGGCGATCGTGGAGCGTGCTGAGCTGCCGCAGCTCGCCGACGTCGAGCCGGCCGGCCTGCTGGCCGCCGAGGCGCTGCGGATCGCCGCCTGGCGCCCGCGCTGGAGCCGCGAGGTGGACGAGCGCGCCATTCCGCACGAGTTCGACTGGCTGCGCACCGCGGTGCACCTGGACAAGGGCTGCTATCGCGGGCAGGAGACGGTCGCCAAGGTGCACAACCTCGGTCACCCGCCGCGTCGGCTCACGCTGCTGCACCTGGACGGCAGCGACAGCGTGCTGCCGGCTCCGGGCGCGCCGGTGCTGCAGGCGGGACTCGAGGGCGAGGCGTCCGAGGTCGGCCACATCACGAGCAGCGCGCGGCATCACGAGCTCGGGCCGATCGCACTCGCCGTGCTCGCCCGGCGGGTGCCCGCCGATGCGACGCTCGAGATCCACGCGGACGGCGCACGCATCGCGGCCGCGCAGGAGGTCATCGTCCCCGCCGACGCCGGGGCGACCGCGGAGGTGCCGCGGCTGACGCGCCTGTCGCGCCGTCCGCTGGCCGAGCCGCCCGCGCAGGCATAGCGGGCAGCGGGGATGTCCGACTCGCAGCCGATCACGCAGGCCGTCCCGGTCACGTGGCGCAGCCGGATCTCGCCTCGACCGGGGCTCGCGCGCCTCCGGCAGTCGTGGATCGCGGTCGCGCAGATCGTCATCGCGGCGACCGGCGCGTACCTCATCGGGCGGTATGTGCTGGGACACGAGACGCCCATGATCGCCGCCACGGTGTCGATCTCGAGCCTCGGCCTCGCGCGCGACGCGCGACCGCGGCTCGTCGCGGAGACCGTGGTGGGGATGCTCACGGGCATCCTGCTGTCCGAGGCCCTGCGGTTCTTCGTCGGGACGGGCTGGTGGCAGCTGGCGCTCGCGCTCGCAGTCACGATGCTCGTGGCCCGGTTCCTGTCGCCGTCGCCCCAGTTCGCGATCGCGGCGGCCATCCAGTCGGCCATCGCGATGATCCTGCCGCTCGCACCCGTGCCGTTCTCGCGGCTGCTGGACGGTGTGATCGGCGGCATCCTCGCCGTCACGATCACGGCGCTGCTGCCCCGCAATCCGGCCGCCGCGACGATCCGGGAGGCCCGTGCGTTCTTCTCCGGCTTCGACGCCGCCGGCGAGCGCCTCGTCGCGGCCCTGCGGCGCGGCGACCGGCTGCGGGCCGAGCGCGGCCTCGAGAAGGCGCGCGCGCTGCAGGCGCCGCTCGACGCCTGGCGGGTCTCGCTGGAGTCGGGACGGTCGGTCGCGCGGATCTCGCCGTTCCTGCGCGGGCGGCGCGCGGAGCTCGAGCGGTATGCGCGCATCCTGCACGCCATGGACCTCGCGATGCGCAACCTGCGCGTCGTGGGGCGGCGCATCGTCTACGTGACGGAGGACCGTGAGCCGCGCCCCGTCCCGGCCGAGGTGATGTCCGGAATCGTGCGCGCGGCGACGCTCGTCGCCGCGTCCATCGAGGACATCGCCCAGGAGCCCGTGGCCCGCGAGAGCCTGCTGGCGATCGCGCGTCGCCTCGATCCGGCGAAGATGCTCCCCGACGCGACGCTCGGGGAGCAGGCTCTGGTGTCGGCTCTGCGTCCGCTCGTCGTCGACCTCCTGGTCGCGACCGGCATGCCGCCCGGCGAGGCGCGCGCCGCGATCCCGCGGATCTAGGACGGTCGCACCGCGCCCCACGGGACGGTGAGCTCGCCCAGGCGCCAGCGCGTCCGACCGCCGAGGACCGGGATGCCGGACGAGCGCAGGGCCGCGACCGCCGCCATCCAGCGCTGGATCGGCCCGAACGGTGCCAGCGCGGCCGCGCGGTCCCACTCCCGGTCGAGGGCGGCCAGCAGAGCGTGGATCCGCTCGCCCGGCACGTTGCGATGGATGAGCGCCTTCGGGAGGCGCTCGGCGACGATGCCCGGCCGCTCGAGATCCGCCAGGCGCAGCGAGATCGTGAAGCGCAGCGGCTCGCCCGACGCGGAGACGTCGATCCAGCTGCACACGCGGCCGATCTCGTCGCACGTCCCCTCGACAAGTACGCCGTCCGGCGCCAGGCGCGCGGTCATCCGGTCCCACGCGCCGCGCACGTCCGCCTCGTCGTACTGGCGCAGCACGTTGAACGCCCGGATCACCGCCGGTCGCCGGTCACCCGGAAGCGGGATCTCGAACCCGCCGCGCGCGAAGGAGACGCGGGCGTCGGGCGCGAACATCGTCTCCCCGCGGCGTGTGGCCTCCAGCTGCGAGATCGCGCGCGCCACGCGCTCGGGGTCGATCTCGAGGCCGAGCAGCTCGACGTCGTCGCGCACGCCGCGCAGCCGCGCGGCGAGCTCGAGCGTCGTGACGCCGTTGGCGCCATAGCCGAGGTCGACCACGAGGGGATCGGAAGCATGGCGGAACTCGGGGAGGTGCGCGATCCAGCGATCGACGCGGCGCAGACGGTTGGTGCCTGTCGTGCCGCGCGTGGGGCGTCCCTCGGGACCGTGAGCACGCGCCATGTGACCATTCTGCTTCGCCCGGCGCCACATGCCGGGCCGCGCGGCGTCGCTAGGCTGGACCGCATGGCACACACCCTGATCCTGCTGCGACACGGCCAGAGCGAGTGGAACGAGCTCAATCTCTTCACCGGATGGGTCGATGTCCGGCTCACGGAGCTCGGCCGCTCGGAGGCGCAGCGCGGCGGCGAGCTGATGAAGGAGCAGAGCGTGCTCCCCGACGTCGTGCACACCTCCGTGCTCAGCCGCGCGATCCAGACCGCGAACATCGCGCTCGACCACGCCGACCGCCTCTGGATCCCGGTGAAGCGCTCGTGGCGCCTCAACGAGCGCCACTACGGCGCCCTGCAGGGCAAGGACAAGGCGCAGACCCTCGCCGAGTTCGGCGAGGAGAAGTTCATGGAGTGGCGCCGCTCGTTCGACGTGCCGCCGCCCGTGATCGACCCCGCAGACGAGTACGCGCAGACCGACGACCCGCGCTACGTCGGCATGGACGGGGAGATCCCCGGCACCGAGTCGCTCAAGATCGTGATCGACCGCATGCTGCCGTACTGGGAGGGCGAGATCGTGCCCGACCTGCGCGCGGGCAAGACCGTTCTCGTCGCCGCGCACGGCAACTCGCTGCGCGGGCTCGTGAAGCACCTCGAGGGCATCAGCGACGAGGACATCGCCGCGCTGAACATCCCCACGGGCATCCCGCTCGTCTACGAGCTCGACGAGGACATGAAGCCGACCGGAGCGAGCCGCTACCTCGACCCCGAGGCCGCCGCCGCCGGCGCCGCCGCTGTCGCGTCCCAGGGCAAGAAGTAACCGCAGGCACCCAGAAGCAGAGGCGGGGGGCCGCGGCGCGGCCGGGATGCGAGCGGGGCGGCGCCTCTTTCCGTGCGCGGACTGACCGGGGTCAGACCTCGGGGACGTGGACGTCGGGGGCGCCGTGCTCCAGGCCGGTCCAGTCGCCCGTGCCGAGGTAGATCATCTTCTTGGCGATCGAGACCGCGTGGTCGGCGAAGCGCTCGTGGTAGCGGCTGGCGAGCGTGGCGTCGACGGTGGCGCCGGCCTCGCCCTGCCAGCTGTCGCTGAGCACCTTCTCGAACACGCTGGCGTGCAGCTCGTCGATGTCGTCGTCGCTGTTGCGGATGTGGTCCGCGATCGCCAAGTCCTGCGTGCGCAGCAGCTCGGTGAGGGCCCGCGCGACCTGGACGTCGAGCTCGCCCATCCGGGTGAAGGTGCCCTTCAGGCCCTTCGGGATGGCGCGGTCGGGGTAGCGCGTGCGGGCGAGCTGGGCGATGTGCTCCGCCATGTCGCCCATGCGCTCGAGCGACGCGCTCACGCGCAGCGCCGTCACGACGATGCGCAGGTCGCGCGCGACCGGCTGCTGCATCGCGAGGATCTCGATCGCCAGCTCGTCGAGGGCGAGCGCGCGCTCGTCGATCAGACGGTCGTCGGCGATGACCTCTTCGGCCAGAGTGACATCGCCGCTGCCGAACGCTCGCGTCGCCTTGTCGATGGCGATCGTGACGAGCTCGGCGATCTCGACGAGCCGGGACTGGACGTCCTCGAGAGACTGGTGGAAGACTTCGCGCATCGTGGACC
>NZ_JAPSJA010000198.1 GCF_031178525.1 Microbacterium sp. | reverse complement strand
ATGGCCGAGGCCATGCCGATCTGCGGACGCTCCCACGCGCCATCGAGCGACAGCAGCTTGACGACCGTGTGGCGGATGTTCGGCTCGCCGCCGTTGGAGGCCGCGATGATCCGGCCGTCCGCGGTCCAGCCGAGCACGCTCGTCGCCTGCGCGCCCCAGTGGGTGAGGCGGCGGACCTCTCCCGAGCCGACCTCGGCGACCATGACCTCGGGATGTCCGTCGCGGTGCGAGACGAAGGCGATGCGGGCGCCATCGGGGGAGAAGCGCGGCTGCCGCACGGGTGCGCTGTCGCTCGTGACGCGCCAGGCGCGCCCACCGGCGAGCGGTGCGATCCAGACGTCGTCCGCGGCGACGAACGTGACGAGGTCCGCGTGGACGTGGGGGTAGCGCAGGTACGTGGCGGGGGCGGTCACTCTCTCAACCTATGACGTCCGTAGGCTGGGGAACATGACCACCACGCCCGGCGCCGCCGTCTCAGGATCGATCCGTCGCATCACCGTGTTCACGGGGTCAGCGGCGGGCACGGACCCCGCGTACGCGCGCGCGGCGGTCGACGTCGGACAGGCGTTCGCAGCCCGAGGCATCGCGGTCGTGTACGGCGGTGGGAACGTCGGGCTCATGGGCGCCGTGTCGACGGCGGCCAGCGAGGCCGGCGGCGAGGTGCACGGCGTCATGCCCCAGGCGCTCGTGGACAAGGAAATCGCGCACACCGGGCTCACGACGTTCGAGATCGTGCCGGACATGCACGCGCGGAAGATGCGGATGGCCGACCTGGGCGACGCGTTCGTGGCTCTCCCCGGCGGGATCGGCACGCTCGAGGAGTTCTTCGAGGTGTGGACGTGGCTGCAGCTCGGCATCCACCGGAAGCCGGTGGCGGTGTACGACGTGCGCGGCTTCTGGCGCCCCATGCTCACGATGCTCGACCGGATGGTGGAGGAGGGCTTCGTGGCCGCCTCCTTCCGCGACTCGCTGCTCGTGGCAACGACGCCGCGCGAACTCATCCGGCTGCTGGAGGACTGGACGCCTCCGGCGCCGAAGTGGACCGAGGGCGAGGCGCCGCGGGCCTGACCCGCTGCACCCCTGGGACGATGTCCGCGGGTCATGGCACCATCGTGTCGTGGCCACGGACCTCGACGAAGCGCGCCTGCGAGAGCTCGCGCTGCTGAGGCGCGTGCGCGATCGCATGGACCGCGACTACGCCGAGCCCCTCGACGTCGAGGCGCTCGCCCGCGCCGTGCACATGTCGGCGGGCCACCTGAGCCGGCAGTTCAAGATCGCCTACGGCGAGTCGCCCTACTCCTATCTCATGACCCGCCGCATCGAGCGCGCCATGACGCTGCTGCGACGCGGTGACCTGAGCGTCACGGAGGTGTGCCTCGAAGTCGGCTGCGCCTCGCTCGGCACGTTCAGCTCGCGCTTCACGGAGCTCGTGGGGATGCCTCCCAGCGTGTACCGGCGCGAGGCGCAGCACGGCCTGGCCGGTCTGCCCTCGCTGGTGGTGAAGTCGGTGACGAGGCCGGTCAGGAATCGAGAAGCGCGCCCGGAAGGAGCGTCGATAGCGTGACGCACATGGACATCACGATCAGCACCAGTTTCCTGCCCCACACCGATCCGGAGGCGTCGCTCGCGTTCTACCGGGACGTGCTCGGCTTCGAGGTGCGCCTCGACGTCGGGTACGAGAACATGCGCTGGATTACCGTCGGCCCGGTCGGTCAGCCCGACACGGCGATCGTGCTCACCCCGCCCGCGGTCGATCCCGGCATCACCGACGCCGAGCGTCGAACCATCGCAGAGATGATGGCCAAGGGCACCTACGCCGGCATCGTGCTCGCCGCGCGCGACGTCGACGCCGTGTTCGAGCAGGTGCAGGCGCACCCCGGCGTCGACATCGTGCAGGAGCCGATCGACCAGGACTACGGCGTGCGTGACTTCGCCGTCCGCGACCCCGCCGGCAACGCGATCCGCATCCAGCAGCGCGCCTGAACCGTCCGCTTCCGCTTCCCCCTCCGTCCCTTTCCTTCCCCAGGAGCCCCACATGCCGGACCATCCCGCCGACAGCCACGACCTCATCCGCGTGCAGGGCGCGCGCGAGAACAACCTCAAGGACGTCAGCGTCGAGATCCCGAAGCGCAGGCTGACCGTGTTCACGGGCGTGTCGGGATCCGGAAAGAGCTCGCTCGTGTTCGACACGATCGCGGCCGAGTCCCGGCGCATGATCGACGAGACCTACAGCGCCTTCGTGCAGGGCTTCATGCCGTCCGTCCCGCGCCCCGACGTCGACGTGCTCGAGGGGCTCACGACCGCGATCATCGTCGATCAGGAGCGGCTCGGCGCGAACCCGCGGTCGACGGTCGGCACCGTCACCGACGCGAACGCGATGCTGCGCATCCTGTTCAGCCGACTGGGCGAGCCGTACATCGGCGGTCCGACCGCGTTCTCGTTCAACATCCCGACGCAGAAGGCGAGCGGGGTGATGACGGGACCCAAGGGCGAGAAGAAGATCGTGAAGGACGTCATCTACCTCGGCGGCATGTGTCCCCGTTGCGAGGGCCGCGGCCAGGTGTCCGACCTCGACCTGTCCCAGATCGTCGACGAGTCCAAGTCGCTGAACGAGGGTGCGATCCAGGTACCCGGCTACACGCCGGACGGCTGGATGGTGAAGGGCTTCTCGGAGTCGGGCTTCTATCCGGCCGACAAGCCGATCTCGACCTTCACCGACAAGCAGCGGCACGCCTTCCTTTACGGCGAGGTCACGAAGGTCAAGATCGCCGGGATCAACATGACCTACGAGGGCCTGATCCCCAAGATCACCAAGGCGATGCTGTCGAAGGATGTCGAGTCGCTGCAGCCGCACGTCCGTGCGTTCGTGGAGCGCGTGGCGACCTTCGCGACGTGCCCAGAGTGCGATGGCACCCGCCTGACCGAGGGCGCGCGCTCGTCCAGGATCGACGGCGTCAGCATCGCCGACGCGTGCCGCATGCAGGTCACCGATCTCGCCGCGTGGGTGCGCGCGCTCGACAAGCCCGGAACGGGACCCTTGCTGAAGGCGCTCAGCGCCAACCTGGACGCCTTCGTGACCCTCGGCCTCGGGTACCTCAGCCTCGAGCGGCCGTCGGGCACGCTGAGCGGGGGAGAGGCGCAGCGGATCAAGATGCTCCGTCACCTGGGGTCGTCGCTGACCGACGTCACCTACGTGTTCGACGAGCCGACGATCGGGCTGCATCCGCACGACATCCAGCGCATGAACGGCCTGCTGCTGCAGCTGCGCGACAAGGGAAACACCGTGCTGGTCGTCGAGCACAAGCCGGAGACCATCGCGATCGGCGACCACGTCATCGACCTCGGCCCGCGGGCCGGCAGCGCGGGCGGCACGATCTGCTTCGAGGGAACGGTCGACGGCCTCAAGGCGAGCGGCACGCTCACGGGACAGCATCTCGACTACCGTGCGCAACTGAGGTCGTCGGTGCGCTCCGGCTCCGGCGCGATCGAGATCCGCGGCGCGCGGGGGAACAACCTGCGAGACGTCGACGTCGACATCCCGCTCGGCGTGCTGACCGTCGTGACGGGTGTCGCGGGTTCGGGCAAGAGCTCGCTCATCCACGGCGAGGTGTCGCCGCGGGACGGCGTCGTGTCGATCGACCAGGGAGCGATCCGGGGCTCACGACGCAGCAACCCGGCGACCTATACGGGCCTGCTCGAGCCGATCCGCAAGGCCTTCGCAAAGGCCAACGGCGTCAAGCCCGCGCTGTTCAGCGCGAACTCGGAGGGAGCGTGCCCCACGTGCAAGGGCGCCGGCGTGATCATCACGGAGCTCGGCTTCATGGACACCGTCGAGACCCCGTGCGAGGACTGCGGCGGCAAGCGCTTCCAGGCGGCTGTGCTCGAGTACAAGCTGGGCGGCAAGGACATCACCGAGGTGTACGACCTGCCCGTCGCCGAGGCGCGCCCCTTCTTCTCGGAGGGCGAGGCGAAGATCCCGGCCGCCGCGGCGATCCTGGGACGCCTCGAGGACGTCGGGCTCGGTTACCTCACGCTCGGTCAGCCGCTTTCGACCCTGTCGGGCGGTGAGCGCCAGCGGATCAAGCTCGCCAACCAGATGGGGGAGAAGGCCGACGTGTACGTGCTCGACGAGCCGACCACCGGCCTCCACCTCGCGGATGTCGCGAACCTCCTCGGCCTGCTCGACCGCCTCGTCGACTCGGGCAAGACGGTCATCGTGATCGAGCACCACCAGGCCGTCATGGCGCACGCCGATTGGATCATCGACCTGGGCCCCGGGGCGGGTCACGACGGCGGCCGCATCGTGTTCGA
>NZ_JAPSJA010000197.1 GCF_031178525.1 Microbacterium sp. | reverse complement strand
GATCGATGTGTCCCGCGCTGCGCTCGCCGAGGTACGAGGCCCGGCCCTTGCGGGCGACGAGCGGCGCGGTCGCATCGCGGCCCGCCGCGGCGGCATCCGCGGCGGCGCGTGCGGCGTCCGCGAGCGACCGGCCGTCCGCGAGCGCACCGCCCAGCGCGTCCAGCGCCGGCTGCAGCGCGTCGAGCATCGTCTTGTCGCCCGGCTCGGCCTTGCCGCGGGCGACGATGCTCGCGACCCCGGCCCGCAGCGCGGTCTCGACGTCCGGGCCCTCGGCCTCGGCCGTGTCCGGCAGCGCCTTCGCGACCTCGAGGAAGAACGAGCCGTACAGCGAGCCGCTGGCCCCTCCCACCTTCGAGATGAAGGTCATGCCGACCGTCTTCAGCAGCGCCCGCAGCGTCTCGGCGTCCTCGAGCCGAGGCAGCACCGCCGCCATCCCGCGCTTCAGGTTCGTGCCGTGATCCGCGTCGCCGATCGCCGAGTCGAGCTGCGTGAGGTGCTCCGCCTGCCCGGTGACGGCGTCTGCGAACCCGCGCAGCCAGGATCGTGCCGTCTCCACCGTGAACGCCGCCATGTCAGCGTCCCCACCGCAGGGCGGCGGTCTCGACCGGCGCGTCCCATAGGCCGAGCAGCTCGTCGTCCGCGCGCACGAGCGTCAGCGAGGCACCTGCCATGTCGAGGCTCGTGATGTAGTCGCCCACCAGCGAGCGGGCGACCGTGATGCCGCGCTGCTCGAGCAGCGCGGCGATCTCGCCGTACAGCGCGTACAGCTCGATCAGCGGCGTGCCGCCCAAACCCGACAGCAGGGCGATCACGGGCGCCCCGGTGAAGTCGAGATCGGACAGGATCGCGTCGACGATCGTGCCGGCGATGTCGTGCGCCGACGCCAGGGGCTCGCGGTGGCGCCCCGGCTCGCCGTGGATGCCGACGCCGACCTCCATCTCATCCTCCGGCAGGTCGAAGCTCGGCTTGCCCACCGCGGGGACGGTGCAGCTCGTGAGGGCGACGCCCATCGACCGGCCCGCGGCGCTGACGCGCTCCGCGACGGCCTTCACGTCCGCGAGCGCGCGGCCCTCGGCAGCGGCCGCGCCGGCGATCTTCTCGACGATCACGGTCGTGCCCACGCCGCGGCGGCCCGCCGTCCACGTCGAGTCCTCGACCGAGACGTCGTCGGCCACGACCACCGACTCGACCTCGATGCCCTCCTCGCGTGCGAGGTCCGCTGCCATCTCGAAGTTCAGGACGTCTCCCGTGTAGTTCTTCACCACGAACAGCACGCCCGCGCCCGAGCTCACCTGCTGCGCCGCGGCCAGCATCTGATCCGGCGTGGGCGACGTGAAGATCTCGCCCGCGCACGCCGCCGCGAGCATCCCCTCGCCCACGAACCCGCTGTGCAGCGGCTCGTGGCCCGAGCCGCCGCCCGACACGAGCGCGACGCGGGGCGTCTCGGAACGCGGCGCGGCGACGACGCGGTTCTCGAGGTCGACCGAGAGCTCGGGGTGCGCGGCGGCGACGCCGCGAAGCGCGTCGGCGAGCACGGTGTCCGGGGAGTTGATGAGCTTCTTCATGCGCCGGTCTCCTTCGACTCGGGTCGAGCGCCGGATCCGCTCCGGCGAGGTCTCCCTCGCATGCTCGTCCTCGCGGCCCCGGCGTGGCAAGAGCGGATCCGGTCTCCGCCGGCAGGCGTGGCGCAGGGGCGGCCCCTGTCAGACGAAGCGGATCGTCTGCTGCAGGCGCGTGCGGATGTCGAACAGCTCGTTGCCGCCGATGTCGCGCGCCCCCGGTACGCCGGTGCGCAGCAGGTGGGCGAGCACGGAGCGGCGCACCACCGCGACGGGGACGCCGCGCACGGTGCCCAGCGCATTGATCGGCTGCGCCAGATCCTCGTCCGGCAGCACGACGATCGCGCCGCTGAACTTCACGCGCGCGGCGCGGGCGACGGCGCGCATCCGGCCGAGCAGTCCCGCGACCGGTGCGTCGGGTCCGACCTCGGCGCCGATGATCTCGCCGCGGCGGAAGCGCACCTCGCCGCCGAAGTCCTCCGACATCACGCCGTACAGGCCCGACGGGCTGAGCACGACGTGATCGAGCTTGACCCCCGGCTGCTGTCCGGCCGCGACGTCGTGCCACACCGTGAAGCCCATCCCGAGCTCCGCGATCGTCCGGGCTGTCGCCTCCTCGGCGAGCGCGTCCGCCAGCATGTGCCGCAGCTCGCGCGGTGCCGATCGCACGAGCTCGGGCGCGTAGGGGTCGGGCACGTCCTGCCCGCGTCCGGCCCATTCGCGGATCAGCGCGAGATAGCGCTCGCGGCGCCAGCCGCCCGGATGCCCGTACGAGCGAGCGCGCGGTCGGGTGTCGGATCGCGTCGCGCGGGAGGGTGCGGCGCCCGCCTCCCAGCTCGCCTCGGGAGCGGACGGGATGCCCGAGCCGCCGTCGTATGCGGCGCGCGCGGCCGGGGTGCCGACGAGTTCCCACGCGTGCTGCACGCGCACGAACTCGGCCGCGTTGCCGCCCGTGTCGGGGTGCGTCTGCCGCAGGCGCAGGCGGTAGGCGCGGCGCAGCTCGTCCTCGCTCGCATCGCGTGGCACGCCGAGCACCTCGTACGCCGAGGCCGAGAGCGGACTGGACATCGCACTCCCTTCGACCGCGCCCTTCAGGCTAAGCCACGGCGGCCTAGCATGAGCCGCATGGGTGCGCTCACGCTGACGACGACGATCCAGTCCTACGGCCCCGCCGCCGCGATCCTGCTCACCGAGGAGCACATCGCGCAGCTCGGCGGCACGAAGTCGCCGCCCATCGTCGTGACGATCGGCGGGCGCAGCGCCCGGCTGCGCGTGGGCCGGATGGGCGGCGACATCCTCGTGGGCCTCAGCAAGGCCGCCCGCGCCGAGCTGGGCGTCGGGGCGGGCGACGAGGTCGCGGCGCACATCGCGCTGGACGAGCACGAGCGCACGGTCGAGGTGCCGGTCGAGCTCGCCGCCGCGCTCGACGCGGAAGCCGGCCTGCGAGAGGCGTTCGACGCGCTCGCCTACAGCACGCGCAAGGAGGCCGCGCGGTCGGTCGCCGAGGCGAAGCAGGACGCGACGCGCGAGCGCCGCATCGCGAAGATCCTCGAGTCCCTGCGCCGCTGACTCGGACGACCAGTCGCGCGATCCGGCGGATCGGGCGGCCGCCGCGGTCAGTCGATGCGGGAGTGGTCGCCGAGGGCGTGCCAGGTGCGGTTGTGGTAGACGAGGGGCTGCTCGCCCTCCGGTCCGCGGTTCTCCGCGCCCTGCAGTGCATGCGCGGCGATCACGGTCGAGCCACCCGCCTCGAGCCGGCTGACGATCGCGCAGCGCGTCCACGCGCGCACGCCGTGGTACAGCGGCTCGCCCGTGGGGAGGCGCGTCCAGGCCGAACGGTCGGCGAAGCGGTCGACGCCGCTTGTCGATGCGAGCTTCGCGAGCGACAGGTCGGCCGAGTCGAGCAGGTGCACCACGATCGAGTCGGACGCCAGGATCGACGGCGTCGCGGACGACAGCGACGACACCGAGAAGATCAGGATCGGCGGATCGACGCTGACCGAGGCGACGGAGGTGGCCGTGAGCGCCACGGGCCCGTCGGGGCCCTCGGCCGTCACGACCGCGACGCCGCCGGGGTGGCCGCGGAAGAGCGACTTGAAGCCGTCGGCGTCGAGCGTGCCGGGGACGGTCAGCAGGTCGCCCGCATGACGGGCGAACGCGTCGCCGTGGTCGTCCGATGCTCGCTGTGCGCTGGTCTCGGTCATGCTTCGACGGTAGCCACGCGCGCCCGGGTGAGTCCTGCGTGCCGACTCACAGTGCAACATTGCGGCTCACGCCGGCGCCGCGCCGGCCTCCGGGCGCGGCGTCGCGACCATCGGTTCCCGAGGGTCGAGCACAGCGGCCACGATCGCCTCGATCGCGAACTCGCTGGCGCGGGCGAGGTCGACGGCATCGGGATCGAGCAGCCACTGAACCTGCAGCCCGTCCATGACGGCGAGGATGCTCGCCGACGCGTCGGCGACGGTGTCGGGAGCGGTGATGCCGCGCTCGGCGCACACGGCCTCGAAGGCGCGAGCGACCTCGGCGCGCAGGTTGCGGTAGCGCTCCTCGAAGTACCCGCGGGCGGGGTGGTCGTCGGTCACCGACTCGCCTGACAGCACGGCGAACGCCTGCACGATACCGGCGCGCCGGGCGTTGACCGATGCCGTCCGGACGAGGTGCCGGAACAGCTCCAGGCCCCCGGGGATGTGCTTCTCGACGAGGTCGGCGACGTCGGTCTCGTCGCGGTACGTCAGCACCTCGAGCAGCAGCTGGGTCTTCGATCCGAAGTGGT
>NZ_JAPSJA010000030.1 GCF_031178525.1 Microbacterium sp. | reverse complement strand
GCGCCGTGATCGCGTCGTGCAACGCGAGGCCGCGCTCGGTCAGCGCGTACGCCCGAGTGTTGTGCAGGAGGGGGAGGCGGTACAGGACGCCTGCTGCTTCGAGCTCGCGCAAGCGCGTTGCGAGCATTTTCGTGCCCGCGCCGAGGTCGCGCTGCAGATCGCTGTACCGTTGCGGGCCGTCGAGCAGCCGCTCCACGATGAGCAGTGCCCACCGTGGTCCGACGATGTCGAGGGCCGCCGCGAGGTCGCTCACGCGGTCGCGTCGGCGCCCGGCTTCATCCAGAACGGCGAGTAGTGGTAGCCGTCCGGGTCGTCGAACTGACGCTGGTACATGAACGGATAGTCGTCCGTGTCGCCGATCCGCCCGCCGGCGGCGCCGGCGCGTTCGACGAGCTGGTCGACGGCTTCCCGACTGTCCAGGTCGAACGACACGGTGACCTTCGAGGGAGTGTCACGGCCGCCGATCAGCTCGTCGACGCCGCCGACGCTCGCGTACATCGCTCGGCTGCCGAGCATGACGTACTGCTCGGGCGCGATTGCGAAGCAGGACACGTTGTGATCGGACATCTCGGCGTTGAGCGTCCAGCCGAGGGTCGTGTAGAAGGCGGTCGCGCGCTCGACGCTCTCGACCGGGCAGGTGATGAAGAGGCTCATGCGGCTCATGCTTCCAAAATGGAAGTAGGGCGGTCAAGGCTTTCTGTGTGCAGCGCGGCGGCGAGATCGCTCAGGTCGTCCCCTCACCAGGGCGACGGCGCGCGGGTGATGAGGCGCATGGGGATCACGGTGTGCTCGGCGGAGCGCGTGCGATCCGCGAGGCGGGCGGTCGCCAGGCGCGCGGCCCGGCGACCGAGCGCCTCGATGTCCCCGGCGACGACCGTGATGCCGAGGACCCGGGCCCACTCGACGTCGTCGAATCCGATCACCGTCGGCCGGTCGCGGCGGCTTCGGGTGGAGAGCTCGTCGACGATCCCGAGCAGCACCTGGTTGTTGCTCGCCACGATCGCCGTCGGCGGATCGGGAAGTCGGTCGCCAGGAGGTGACGCGAGCGGGGGAGGCACAGAGCGCGGTCAGACAGCCTGACGCTGCTGCAGCAACGGGCACTCGAACGGATCGCGTTCGCCGAGACCCACCCGGTTGATGTATCGGACGACGATTCCGTACGACTGCCACAGGCCGGTCTGCGTGTACGGCACGCCCTTCGCGCGACAGTAGTCCGCGATGATGCCGGACGCCCTGCGAAGATGCGGTCGGGGCATCGACGGGAACAGGTGGTGCTCGATCTGGTAGTTGAGCCCGCCCATGATCGTGTCGACCAGCCGGCCGCCGCGGATGTTCCGGCTCATCAGGACCTGGCGTCGCAGGAAATCCACTTTCGTGGTGGCCGGGACGATCGGCATCCCCTTGTGGTTCGGCGCGAACGCCATGCCCATGTAGACCCCGAACAGCCCGAGCTGAACCCCGAGGAAGGCGAAGGCGATGCCCGGGGAGAGGACCAGGAAGACGAGTGCGAGATACCCGAGTATGCGCACAGCGAGGAACGCGATCTCGACAGGGCGGCGGCGCAGCGGCTCTCGCGAGAAGACGCGACGCACACCGGACGCGTGCAGCGACAGCCCCTCGAGCAGCAGGATCGGGAAGAAGAACACGCCCTGGTGCGCCATCAGCCATCCCAGCGGGCCCTTCCGCCGGCGGGCCGCCTGCTCCGGCGTGAAGGACACGACCGGCAGCTCGATGTCCGGGTCGGAGCCGACCTTGTTCGGATTGGCGTGGTGCCTGGTGTGCTTGTGCTGCCACCAGCCGTAGCTCATGCCCACGAAGAGATTGCCGATGATCAGCGAGGTCCAGTCGTTCCACTTCCCGGAGCGGAAGATCTGACGATGGGCGGCGTCATGGCCGAGCATCGCGATCTGGGTGAACACGACCGCGAACACCGCCGCAGTGGCCAGCTGCCACCAGGAGTCGCCGATCATGACGAAGGCGAAGACGAGCGCCGCGACGACGAGAGGAGCTGCGAGCATCTTGGTCCAGTAGTAGCCGTACCGTCGTCGCATCAGACCGCTCGCGGTCACGATGGCCGACAGGCCGGTGAAGTCGTTGGTGAGCTTCGCGCTGGTCGGACGGACGCGACGTGCCGGGGACCCGGCGGAGATGTCGGTCATGAGAACCCCTCTCGCGTGATGCGGGGAGGCCGCCTCCGACGCCGAGGCGGGGAGGTGGCTTGTTCGAACGCTACGAAGCGTTGCACCTCCAAGCGAGGCCCTTGACAGACGCACCCTCCGGTGAGCCGGCTCTCTGCGGGGAGTCGCTTCGCCGAGCGGGCTCAGTTCAGCGCGATGATCGCGATGTTCAGCGACGTGGCGAACGCGAGCCACAGCGAGTACGCGATCATCACGACCGTGGCGATCCGCGACCAGCGCCACGCGGCGACGGCGAGCCAGATGACCGCGACGAGGAGCAGCAGGATGATCGCGAGCGCGATCCACCACGCAGCCTCGCCCATGAGCGGGAAGCCGGCGAAGAATGCGGGCGTCCACATGGCGTTCAGCGCGATCTGCGCGATCCAGAGGCCCAGCCACGTGCGCGCCGCGTTCGGCCGTCCCTCGCCGCGGAATCCGCGGCGCCACACGAGGAAGCACGCGGCAGCGATGCCGGCGTAGAGCACGCTCCACACCGGGCCGAACACCGCGCCGGGCGGGTTCCACGGCGCCTTGTCCGCATCCGCGTACCACCCCTCGACTTTGCCGGCATTGGCGAGGGATCCCCCTGCCGCGACGGCGGCGACCGCGACGAGCAGGATCGCCGCGACGGCGACCTGCCTTCCGACCGAGGGTGTCGTCCCGGTGCTCAGGATGTCGCCTCGACGTGCGCGCGGGCCGCCTCGCGGACGGCGTCGAGGGAGTCTGTGCTCACGTCGCCGACCTCGGCCTCGCCGACCGCCTCCGAGGTCGCGTAGTTGTGCACGACCTCGACGAGGTCGAGCAGGAACTGCGCGCGTCCCGCGGCGTCCAGGGACTTGAGCTGCTGTTCGATGTCTGCGGCGAGCATGGTGTCGAGTGCCATGCCGGCGACGCTACGGCGGCGAGCATGGTGAGCGCGAGGGGGTTGCGTCGCGTCGCCGAGCCGCTAGCGCGTCACGCGGTGAGCCGCGCGACCGCCTCCGCGACGGGCGTCGGACCGTCCGTGATCTCCACGATCGTGCGCGAGAGCGCGGGTGCCGCGAGCGCCTCGGCGATGAACGCCGCGAGGTTGTCGCGTCGGATGTCGCCGTACTCGATCGCGAGCCCCGCGGTCACGGAGCCGTCGCCGGGCTCGTCGCGCAGCGTGCCGGGGCGCACGATCAGCCACTCGAGATCGCTCTGCGCGAGGTGCACATCCGCGGTCTTCTTCACGCGCATGTAGTGCTCGAAGCCCCCGTTGGGCTCGCTGTCGCGCCCCGCGTCGGGGAACACCGACACGAGGACGAACCGGCGCACGCCGGCACGCGCGGCCGCAGCGGCCGCCTTCACCACGCCCTCGCCGTCGATCGCGGTCGTCTTGTCCCGGCCGGTGCCGTGGGCGCCGGCGGAGAACACGACAGCGTCGTGTCCGCGCATCCGCTCGGCGAGAGCGTCGACCTCATCGGCGATCAGGTCGCCCTCGATCGGGACGGCGCCCGTCGCGGCGATGGTCTCGGCCTGCTCGGGGCGCCGGTGCATGCCCGTCACCTCGTCGCCGCGCTGCGTCAGGATGGCGGCGAGCCTGCGCCCGACTCCGCCCGCCGCGCCGATCTGGAACACCTTCATGGATCGTCCTCTCCTCGCGTCGCGCCGGCGGATGCCGGTCTTCCCATTCTGCGCTCGCGAAAGGACGCGAGGGTGGTGGCAGGGCGGCGGCCCGAGAGAGGATGACCGCATGCCCGAGTCGCCAGAGGTCGATGCGCTCGCCGGGATCCTCGAGATCCGGCTCGCCGAACGTGTGATCCGCGAGGTGGATCTCGACGAGTTCCGCGCGCTGAAGACCCGCGACCGACCCCTGACGGAGCTCGTGGGTCACGCCGTCACCGGCGTGCGACGGTTCGGCAAGCACGTGTCGCTCGACACCGACGGACCGAGCCTGCTGATCGGATTCGGCCGGGCCGGCTGGGCGCACTGGGTGGAGGGCGACGCCCAGGCGCCGGCACCCGTGATCGCGCGCCTCCGCTTCGAGGGCCCAGAGGAAGGCGAGCGCGAGGAGCTGGCGCTCACCGACGCCGGCGACTGGTTGTCCCTCAGCCTCACCGTCACGGACGATCCGACGCGCGAGCCCTCCGTGCGCAAGCTCGGACCGGATCCGCTGTCCGACGCGTTCACGCGCGACGTGTTCGACGGGATCACGGGGAAGCGTCGCAAGCAGCTCAAGGCGCTGCTGCAGGAGCAGGAGTCGCTCGCGGGCATCGGAAACGCCTACTCGGACGAGATCCTGCACGCCGCCAAGCTGTCGCCGGCCAGGCATGCAGCGGACCTCGACGAGGACGAGCGCACCCGGCTGTACGCGGCAATCCGCGAGATCCTGCGCGGCGCGTTCGCCGGCCGTCGGGACGTACCGCTCGAGCGTCAGAAGGCCGAGAAGGTCGCCGCCATGCGCGTGCACGGCCGCACCGGCGAGCCGTGTCCCGTGTGCGGCGACGAGGTGCGCGACGTGCCGGGATCCAAGGGTGCCGCGCAGTACTGCGCCACGTGTCAGACGGGCGGAGCGCCGCTGTAGCCGGGCGGCACGACCTCGCCGCGACGGCGCTTGCCCAGGCGGCATGAGGCAGACTCGACGGGATGCCTTCCCCTCTTCTCGACGCCGTGCGTGCGACGGCCGGCGACGCCGACGGCGTCTACGACGCGTTCGTCGCGTGGGCGGGGGAGCGGGGGCTCGCCCTGTATCCCGCGCAGGACGAGGCGGTGATCGAGCTTGTGTCCGGCGCGAACGTCGTCCTCGCGACGCCGACCGGCACGGGCAAGTCGCTCGTCGCGATCGCGGCGCACGCCGTCGCACTGGCGAACGGAGGGCGGACGTTCTACACCGCCCCGATCAAGGCGCTCGTGAGCGAGAAGTTCTTCGCTCTCGTCGACGTCTTCGGCGCCGAGAACGTCGGCATGGTGACGGGCGATTCATCCGTCAACCCCGACGCTCCGATCGTGTGTTGCACGGCCGAGATCCTCGCGAACCTGGCGCTGCGACAGGGTGCGGATGCGGACGTCGCGCAGGTCGTGATGGACGAGTTCCACTACTACGGCGACGCGGATCGCGGCTGGGCGTGGCAGGTGCCGCTGCTGCTTCTGCCGCACGCGCAGTTCCTGCTCATGTCGGCCACGCTCGGCGACACCACCGAGATCCAGGCCGACCTCACGCGCCGAACGGGACGCGAGACGACGCTCGTCGCCGGAGCCGAGCGCCCTGTGCCGCTGCACCACACGTACGCCAAGCGCGCCGCGCACGAGCTTGTCGAGAAGCTGCTGGAGGAGCACGAGACGCCGATCTACATCGTGCACTTCTCGCAGGCCGCGGCGATGGAGCGGGCGCAGGCCCTCGCGAACGTCAAGGTCGCCACGCGCGAGCAGCGCGACGAGATCGCCGAGGCGATCGGCGGGTTCCGCTTCACGACGTCGTTCGGACGGACGCTGTCGCGGCTCGTGCGCGCGGGCATCGGCGTGCACCACGCCGGCATGCTGCCCCGCTACCGGCGCCTGGTCGAGACGCTCGCCCAGCGCGGCCTGCTGCGCGTGATCTGCGGCACCGACACCCTGGGTGTCGGCATCAACGTGCCGATCCGCACGGTGCTGATCTCTGCGCTGTCGAAGTACGACGGCACGCGGATGCGCCGCCTGTCCGCCCGCGAGTTCCACCAGATCGCGGGACGCGCGGGCCGGGCCGGGTTCGACCCGTACGGCAACGTCGTCGTGATGGCGCCCGACCACGAGATCGAGAACGAGCAGGCGCTGCGCAAGGCGGGCGACGACCCGAAGAAGCTGAAGAAGGTGCAGCGCAAGTCGGCCCCCGCCGGCTTCGTGTCGTGGAGCGAGGCCACGTTCGACAAGCTCGTCGCGGCCGAGCCCGAGCCGCTCACTCCGCAGTTGCAGATCACGTCGGCCATGATCATCAACGTCATCGGCCGGGGCGGCGACGTGTTCGGGAACGTGCGCTCCCTCGTGTTCGACAACCACGAGCCGCGCGCGCGGAAGTACGCCCTCGCCCGCCGCGCGATCGCGATCTTCCGCACGCTGCGCGATGCCGGGATCGTCGAGGTGACGCCCGGAGGCGACATCCGGCTCGTCGTCGAGCTGCAGCCGAACTTCGCGCTCAACCAGCCGCTGTCGCCGTTCGCCCTCGCGGCGATCGAGATGCTGGATCCCGAGGATGCCCCGGGCGCCGCGGGAACCGGGCACTACGCCCTGGATGTCGTGAGCGTGATCGAGGCGACGCTCGACGATCCGCGCGCGATCCTGAGTCAGCAGGAGTTCAAGGCGCGTGGCGAGGCCGTCGGTGCCATGAAGCGCGAGGGCATCGAGTACGACGAGCGCATAGCGCTGCTCGAGGACGTCACGTACCCCAAGCCGCTCGCGGAGCTGCTCGCGCAGGCGTTCGATGTGTTCTCCACGAGCCAGCCGTGGGTGCGCGACTTCGAGCTCAAGCCGAAGTCGGTCGTGCGGGACATGTTCGAGCGGGCCATGAGCTTCGCCGAGTTCACGAACTGGTATCAGCTCGGCCGCAGCGAGGGACTCGTGCTGCGCTACCTCAGCGACGCCTACCGCGCGATCAGGCAGACGGTGCCCGCCGAGGCGCGCACCGAGGAGCTGCTCGACATCATCGCCTGGCTGGGCGAGCTCGTGCGCCAGGTCGACTCGAGCCTCGTCGACGAGTGGGAGGCGCTCGTGTCGGGCACCGACGCGCACGGGTCGGGCGAGGAGGTCGTGCCGCCCGCGCCGCCGTCTCTCGTGCAGAACCGTCGCGCGTTCACGGTGCTCGTGCGCAACGAGCTCTTCCGCCGCGTGCAGCTCGCGGCACGCGAGGCCGACGACGAGCTCGTCGAGCTTGACCCGGACGCCGGGTGGCCCGAGGCGCTCGATGCGTACTACGCCGAGCACGAGTCGGTCGGCATCTCGGGCGCCGCGCGCTCGCCGCAGCTGTGCCGGATCACCGAGGGCCCGGACGTATGGCGCGTCGAGCAGGTGATCGACGACCCCGAGGGCGACCACGACTGGCGCATCCGCGCCGAGGTCGATCTCGCCGCGTCGGACGAGGCCGGCGCCGCCGTCGTGCGCGTGACCGAGGTCACGCGGCTGTAGCCAGCCCGCTCAGCCGGCCGGATCGGGGCGCAGCTTTCGCAGCCACGCCTCGGTCTGGCTGACGTGCGCGGCCGCCGCCGCGGAGGCCGCGACAGGGTCGCGCGCCTCGAGCCCGCGCAGGATCGCGCGGTGCCCCGCATCCGAGAGCGCCTTCACCGTCGCGCCCTCCGCGGAGGGGAACAGGTGGTAGGCCCGCGACCGCGCGCGCAGCACGCCGACCATGGCGGCGAGGGCCTCGTTCCCACCCAGGCTCAGGATGCGCATGTGGAACTCGTGGTCGAGTGCGGACTGCTGCTCGTCGTCCGTCGTCGCCTCGAGGCGATCGAGGAGCTCGTCCAGCTCGGCGAGCGTCTCGGGATCGCAGCGCGCGGCCGCGAGCGACGCCGCGTGCGCTTCGAGCACGCGGCGCAGCTCGTACAGCTCGAGGATCGACTCCAGCGGCAGCAGGCCGATCGTGAGGGAGAGCGTCTGGATCACGTCGGCTGCGCGCAGCTCGCCGACGAAGCTGCCCGATCCCCGGCGGGTGTCCAGCACGCCGAGCGCCGCGAACGTGCGGATCGCCTCACGGATCGAACCGCGGGACACCCCCAGCCGGTCGCTCAGCTCGCCCTCGCTCGGCAGGCGGTCGCCGGGCTGCAGGGAGCCGTGGGCGATGAGCGCCCGCACGCCGTGCAACGCGGTCTCCACGGCGCTCATGTCGCTCATGCGTCCATCTTCCCGGATCCGCCCGTCTGCCGTCCGCAGGCCGCGATTGTTTCGCGCAGATGAAAGCTGTCGGACAGGATCGCGTCGTTGTGCGGGGACTCTAGCAATATCCGACCGCTGTATGCCATGGTTGTCCGACAACAGCCCGAAAGGTCGGAATGCCCCCGCTCGACACCGTTCCCGCGCCGGTCACGGCACCCGTGCGGCTCGCGAGCTACGCTCGCGCCCGCGACGCCTGGCCGCTGGATCCCGACATGGTGCACCTCAACCACGGATCGTTCGGCGCCGTTCCCACCGAGGTCGTGCGCTTCCAGGACGGGCTGCGCGCGCAGGGCGACCGCAGCCCGGTCGGGTGGTTCCCCCGCGTCGCGGAGTACGTGGCCGACGCCCGCCGCGAGGTCGCGCCCTTCGTGGGGGCGGCCCCGGACGACACCGTGTTCGTGCCCAACTCGTCGGCTGCGGCAACGGTCGTCTACAACGGCGTTCACCTCGACTTCGGCGATGAGATCCTGGTCACCGACCACGGTTACGGCGCGATCACGATGGGCGCGCGTCGCCTCGCGCGCCGCTTCGGCGCGCGCATCCGCGTCGTCGCCATCCCGCTCGCCGCCTCCGCCGGCGAGGTCGTCGAGGCGTTCCGCCAGGCTCTCACCGACGCGGTCAAGCTCCTCGTGATCGACCAGATCACGTCGCCCACCGCGCGGCTGCTGCCGGTGGACGAGATCGCCGACCTCGCGCACGAGCGCGGCGCGCGCGTGCTCGTCGACGGAGCCCATGCCCCCGGGCTCGTCGCGGACGCGGCGGCCACGCGCGCGGACTGGTGGTTCGGGAACCTGCACAAGTGGCCGGCCGCTCCGCGCGGATCCGCGCTCCTCGTCACGAAGGCGGACGACCGGGACGACCTCTGGCCGCTGATCGATTCGTGGGGCGCCGACGAGTCCTACCCGGAGCGCTTCGACTCGCAGGGCACGATCGATGCGACCGCCTACCTCGCCGCGCCTCGCTCCCTGGCGTTCATCGAGCGCGAGTACGGCTGGGATCGCACGCGCGAGACCATGAACGCCCTCGCCGACCTCGGCGTCGAGGTGATCGGCCGCGCGCTGCAGCCTCACGTCGCCGCTCCCGTCGCGACCGATGTGGGCATGCCCGTGCCGTCCATGCGGCTGATCCGGCTGCCGGAAGGTCTCGGCCGCGCGCGCGAGGACGCCGACGAGCTGCGGATGCGTCTGCTCGACAGGACGGGCGTCGAGGCCGCGTTCACGAGCTTCGCCGGAGTCGGCTACCTCCGCCTGTCCGTGCACCTGTACACCGAGCAGGCCGACTTCGACGCCTTCGTCGAGCGCGCCGTGCCGCAGATCGTCGCGCTCGCACGCGAGCGGCGCGGCGAATGAAGACCAGCAGCCGCACACCAAGTCCCCACCGATGCACCACCCACCCGAGCGAGGCGACTCGTCAGAGAAGGCTCGCGAGAGAAAGAGAGAAGTGACATGAAGCGCACCCGCCTCATGCTCATGGCGAGCGCGGCAACCGCCACCGTGCTCACCCTGACCGCCTGCTCCGGCGGCGGATCCGGCTCCGGCGAGGAGGGCGGCAAGGTCACCCTCCAGATGGTCGAGAGCCTCACCAACCCCGCCCGCACCGAGCTCGTGCGCTCGCTGCTCGATCAGTTCGAGGAGGAGAACCCCGACATCGCCGTCGAGCTGGTCTCACCCCCGACCGACCAGGCGGACCAGAAGATCCAGCAGATGCTGCAGTCGGGCACCGGCGTCGACGTGCTCGAGGTGCGCGACCTGACCGTCGGCCCCTTCAGCAACAACGGCTGGCTGTACGACATGTCCGACGACCTCGCCGACTGGGAGGGCTGGGACGCCCTCACCGACAACGCCAAGGCCGTCGCCGAGGGCGGCTACTTCGTGCCCTACGGCTTCTACGGGCTCTCGCTGTTCTACCGCACCGACCTCGTCGAGGAGGCCGGCTTCGACGCCCCGCCGACGTCGTGGGAGGAGCTGCTCGAGCAGGCCTCCGCGATCCAGGATCCGTCGAACAACGTGTACGGCTATGCCTTCCGCGGCGGCGCCAACGCGAACGGCCCCCTGGTCGCCGCGATCGAGGCCTACGTGATCGACGACCTCGACACCGAGGACGCGTTCAAGCTCAAGGACGGCTCGACGATCTTCTCGGCGCCCGAGGCGCAGGAGGCGCTCGACACCTACTTCGCGCTGTTCGAGGAGGCGTCGCCGCCGTCGGCCGTCTCGTGGGGATACCCCGAGATGGTCGAGGGCTTCACCAACGGATCGACCGGGTTCCTGCTGCAGGACCCCGAGGTGATCGCGACCGTGAAGCAGTCGACGACCATCACCGAGGACCAGTGGACCACGGCGCCGCTGCTGACGGGCCCCACCGGCAAGGCAGCGCAGCCGCTCGCGACGGCGGGCTGGGGCGTCGCGGAGTCGAGCGAGCACAAGGAGGAGGCGGTCAAGCTCGTCGAGTTCCTCTCGGGCGAGGGGCCCGCCACCGAGTTCGCGCAGACGAACAGCCTCGTGCCGATCGTGGCGTCGGCTGCCGACGACGACTTCTACAAGGAGGGCGCCTGGGCCAGCTACGTCACGATGACGGAGAACCCCGACACCTACATCAATGTCACGCAGCCTCGCGGCGTGAGCTGGTGGACCGAGTGGATGCAGAAGGCCGACTCGGAGATCCAGCAGGTGCTCCTCGGCAGCATGACGACGACGGAGCTGCTGGAGTCGTGGGACGCGTTCTGGACCGAGAAGTACGCTTCGGCCGAATGAGCGTCTCGGCATCCACCGGTGTCGTCGCGCCGGACGCGCGCGACCGGGCGGGGCGGGGCGGGGTCCCCGTCCCGCCCGGTCCGGCGCGCGGCGCCGCGCCGAGCCGGCCGCGCCGACGGTCGTTCGGGCGCCGGCACGCGCTGACGATCCTGGCGTTCCTCGCCCCGGCGATCGTGTTCGTGTGCTGGTTCACGTACTGGCCGATGCTGCAGGGCGCGCGCATGGCGTTCCACGACTGGAATCTGTGGGACCTGACATCCACGCCCTGGGTCGGCCTGCAGAACTTCGCGACGGTGCTCGGCGATCCGGTGTTCCCCGTCGTGGCGGGCAACACGATCCTGTGGGTCGTCGGCTCGCTGGTGCCGCAGCTCGTGATCGGCTTCCTGATCGCACTGGCACTGCGCCGCCGCTTCCGGTTCCGCGGGGTCTATCAGGCGCTCGTCTTCTTCCCCTGGGCGGTGTCCGGCTTCCTCATCGGCATGCTCTTCCGCTGGATGTTCAACGCCGAGTTCGGCGTCATGAACGACCTGCTGATGAAGGCCGGGCTGATCGATGCGCCGCTGCCGTGGCTGGCGGATCCGAGGCTCGCGATGATCGCCGTGATCGTGGCGAACGTCTGGTACGGCGTGACCTTCTTCGCGATCATGATCCTCGCCGCGTTGCAGTCGGTGCCGGACGAGGTGCTCGAGGCGGCGAGCCTGGACGGTGCGGGCAAGGCGCGTCAGCTGTTCTCGATCGTGATCCCGTACATCGCCACCACGCTGCTGCTGACCGTGCTGCTGCGGGTCATCTGGATCTTCAACTTCCCCGACATCATCTGGGCGATGACCCGCGGCGGCCCCGCCGGGCAGACCCACATCATCACGACCTGGATGATCGAGTACACCCAGCAGGGCAACTACGGACTGGCGAGTGCGATCGGCCTCGCCGTGATGGCTCTGCTGTTCGTGTTCTGCGCGTTCTACCTGATGGCGATGAGGCGGGTGAGCCGGGCATGACGGTGACAGAGGTGCTGACGACGGGTGCGGCGACCCCATCGACCCGGAGGCCCGCGCGCCGGCTCACCGTGGGCGGGGCGGTCAAGGCCGTGGGCCTCGCGCTGTGGCTCGTGATCACGCTGTTCCCGCTGTACTGGATCGTGGTGACGTCGTTCAAGGCGCCGGGGTCCATCAACCGGTTCCCGCTGGAGTACTGGCCGACCGAGCCGTCGCTCGAGAACTACACGGGCCTGTTCCAGACGTCGAGCTTCGGGACGTTCCTGGCGAACTCGGCGGTGGTCGCCCTCGTCGCGGGCGCCACGTCGACGCTCATCGCGCTGCTGAGCGCCTATGTGCTGGCGCGGTTCGAGTTCCGCAGCAAGGGCGCGATCCTCGCGGCCTTCCTGCTGACGCAGATGATCCCGACGTTCATCGCGCTGGGGCCGCTGTACTCGATGCTCGCCGACCTGCGCCTCGTCGACTCGAAGCCCGGACTGATCCTGGTGTATATCGCGGTGTGCATCCCGTTCTCGACCGTGATGCTGCGGGGATTCTTCGAGAACGTGCCGGATGCGCTCGAGGAGGCGGCGATGATCGACGGCTCGTCGCGGCTCGGGGCCCTGTTCCGCGTGATCGTGCCGGTCATGGCGCCCGGCATCGTGGCGGCGTTCATCTTCAACGTCGTGAACTGCTGGAACGAGCTGTTCCTGTCGGTGATTCTGATCAACTCCGACGAGAACAAGACCGTGCCCGCCGCACTGAACGGCTTCATCTCGACGTTCAACGTGGCGTGGGGCCCCATGGCGGCCGCCGCGGTGCTGACCATCCTGCCGACCATGGCGCTGTTCGCCCTCGCCAGCCGCTGGATCGTCGACGGGCTCACCGCCGGCGCAGTGAAGGAGTGAGCGCTCAGCCCAGCGCGAGCCGGTAGCCCATCCCCTGCTCGGTGAGCAGGTGGACCGGGCTGGCGGGGTCGGGCTCGAGCTTCTTGCGCAGCTGCGAGATGTACAGGCGCAGGTAGCCCGTGTCGGCGACCTGCTCGGATCCCCAGATGTCCTTCAGCAGCGTCTGCCGCGTCACGAGCGCGCCCGGATTGCGGGCGAGGAACTCGAGCATGCGCCACTCGGTCGGCGTGAGGTGAACGGGTTCGCCCGCTCGCGTCACGACCTTCGCCGCGAGGTCGACGCGGACATCGCCGAACGCGACAACGGGATCCGTCGATCCCGACCCGATGCGGCGCGCCAGTGCCCGCAGGCGGGCGAGCAGCTCGTCGATCTGGAACGGCTTGGTGACGTAGTCGTCCGCGCCCGCGTCGAGCGCGTCGACCTTGTCGGCGGAGCCGGTGCGCCCCGACACGACGACGATCGGCGCGTCGGTCCAGCCGCGCAGCGCCTGGATCACCTCGACGCCGTCGAGCTTCGGCATCCCGAGGTCGAGCAGCACGACGTCGGGCTTGGACTGGGCGGCCACGGAGATCGCCTCGGCGCCGTCACGCGCGGACACGACGTCGTAGCCGTGGGCGCCCAGGGTGATCCGCATGGCCCGGATCAGCTGCGGGTCGTCATCCGCGATCAGGATCTTCATACGCTCAGTCTCATGCCCGTGGCTTCGTCGTCCGCGATCGGCAGCTCGATGACCATCGTGAGTCCTCCGCCGGGGGTGTCCTCGGGGAACAGCGTGCCGCCCATCCCCTCCGTGAAGCCGCGCGACAGCGCGAGCCCCAGCCCCAGGCCTGTCGTGTTGTCGGTGTCGCCCATGCGCTGGAACGGCGCGAACATCTCCTGCTGCCGGTCGATCGGCACGCCCGGCCCGTGATCGACGATGCGGATCTGCGCGCGGCTCCCGATCCGGCTCGTCGCGATGCGCACGCGGCGGTCCGACGGCGAGAGGCGGTCGGCATTGGCGAGCACGTTGACGATCACGCGCTGCAGCAGCACCGGATCGGCCGTGATGGCCGGCTGGTCGGGGTCGAGCGCCAGCTCGACCCTGTCGGGGCCGAGGCCGAGCTCGTCCACGGCGGCGAGCACGACGCCCGCGGCGTCCACCATGGCGAGCGACACAGCGAGCACTCCGGCCTGCACGCGGCTGACATCCAGCAGATCGGTCACGAGGGTCGACAGCGTCGCGAGGCTCTCGTCGGCCGTCGCGAGCAGTTCGGCGCGATCGGCGTCGGACAGCGTCGCGCCCGGGGTCCGAAGGCCGCCCACGGCGGCGACGGCCGCCGCGAGCGGTCGGCGCAGGTCATGGCTGACGGCCGACATCAGGGCCGTGCGAACGCTGTCGGCCTCCGCCAGGGCGTCGGCGCGCCGGGCGGTGCGCTCCAGGTCCTCGTTCTCCAGCAGGGCCGCGAACTGCACCACCATCACGTCGAGCAGTCGTCGCTCGGCGGCGTCGAGCTCGGCGCCGTGCAGCTCGAGGACGGCCCGCGGAGCCGAGGCCGGGCCGACGGGCATGGACAGGAAGCGTCCGCCCCGCGCCGGCTCGCCGTCGGTCACGAGGGGCTCTCCCTCGGGCGTGGTCAGGCGCGCACCCGTCGCGCGGAACGCCTCGCGGGCGCGACTGACCAGGGCCTGAGCGGCGTTCTGGCCACGCAGCACGCTGCCGGCGACCGTCGCGAGCAGCTCCGATTCGGCCGCTGCGCGCTGCGCCGCGCGCGTGCGCCGTGCCGACTGGTCGACGATCCAGCTCACCAGCGCCGCGCTGACGACGTACAGGGCGACCGCGACGGCGTGATCCGCCGAGGCGATGTGGACGGTGAACCGCGGCTCGACGAAGAAGAAGTTCAGGCTCAGGCCCGACAGCACCGCCGCGAACAGGGCCGGCCAGATGCCGCCGATCAGCGCGACGACGACGACGAGCAGCTGGTAGGCGAGCACGTGCACGACGAGCGACTCGTCCGTGGGCAGCCACGACAGCGCCCAGGACAGCAGTGGGCCGATGGTCAGCGCCGCGACGAAGCCCAGGATCCGGCGCTTCCAGCTGAGCGCGCCCGCGGTCAGGCGGGGAAGCCGCAGCCCGCGGCCGGCGGCGTCGTGCGTCACGATGTGCACGTCGATGTCGCCGGACTCGCGCACGACGGTCGCGCCGATGCCCGGTCCCGTGAGCGCGGCCGACAGACGCCCGCGGCGGCTCGCCCCGATCACGAGCTGGGTGGCGTTCACCGAGCGGGCGAACTGGACGAGCGCGCGCGGCACGTCGTCGCCCACGACCTGGTGGGAGGTGCCGCCGAGCGATTCGACGAGCGCGCGCTGCCGCGTGAGCGCGCCGGGCGACCCGGAGCGCAGTCCGTCCTGCGCGGACACGTGCACGGCGAGCAGCTCGCCGCCCGCCGAGCGCGCCGCGATGCGCGCCCCGCGGCGGATCAGCGTCTCGCCCTCCGCGCCGCCCGTGAGCGCCACGACGACGCGCTCGCGTGTCTGGCACATGCCCTCGATGCCCTGCTCCTGCCGGTACAGGCGCAGAGCGCTGTCCACCTCATCCGCCAGCCACAGCAGCGCCAGCTCGCGCAGCGCCGTCAGGTTGCCGAGGCGGAAGTAGTTCGACAGGGCGGCGTCGATCCGCTCGGCGGGATAGACGAGCCCCGCCGCGAGCCGGTCGCGGAGGGATTGCGGCGCGAGGTCGACGACCTCGACCTGGTCGGCCTCGCGCACGACCGCGTCGGGAACGGTCTCGCGCTGCACGGCCCCCGTGATCCGCTCCACGACGTCGCCCAGCGACTCGATGTGCTGGACGTTCACAGTCGTGATCACGTCGATCCCGGCCGCCAGGAGCTCCTTCACGTCCTGCCAGCGCTTGGCGTTGCGCGAGCCGGGGGCGTTCGTGTGGGCAAGCTCGTCGACGAGAGCCACGTCCGGGTCCCGCTCGATCACCGCCGCGACGTCGAGCTCCGAGAGTTCGACGTCACGGTGACGCAGCACGCGGCGCGGCACCAGCGGCAGTCCGACGGCCTGCTCGGCGGTGGCGGCGCGACCGTGGGTCTCGACGATGCCGATCACCACATCGCGGCCCTCGTTGCGCAGCCGCCGGCCCTCCTCGAGCATCTCGTAGGTCTTGCCGACGCCCGGCGCGGCGCCGAGGAGAACGCGCAGGCGGCCCTTCTTCACGAGCTTCCTCCTGCTGGTGCGGACGTCATCGGGCCAGAGCATCCAGCGCCAGGTTCAGCTCCAGGACGTTCACCCGCGGCTCTCCGAGGAAGCCGAGGTCCCTGGACTGGATCCTAGACTCCACGAGCGCGCTCACCTGCGTCTCGTCCAGCTCGCGCTCGGCGGCGATGCGCGGCACCTGTAGGCGCGCGTACGCCGGGCTGATGTGCGGGTCGAGGCCGGATCCGGAAGCGGTCACGGCATCCACCGGCACCTGGGAGATCTCGACGCCCTCGAGCTCGGCGACCGCCGCCTGACGGTTCGCGATGTCGCCGAGCAGCTTCTCGTTCTCGGGCCCGTGGTTCGATCCGCCCGAAACGAGATGGCCGTGATCGTCGACGAAGGCGGCGGACGGGCGCGACTGGAAGTACTGCGGCAGCGGGGCGCCCTCGGCGTCGGTGAACGACTGCCCGATCAGCGCACTGCCGACGACCTCGCCGCCCGCGTCGCGCACGAGGGATCCGTTCGCCTGCCAGGGCAGGGCGAGCTGGCCGACGGCGGTGATGGCCGCGGGGTAGATCAGCCCCAGCAGCAGGGTGAAGACGAGCATCGCGAGGATCGCGGTGCGGGTGGTGCGCAGCGTGGCGCGAGTGATGGTGGACATGCGCTCTCCTAATCCGGCTCTCCGGCTCGGAAGTCGTCCGGCTCAGAAGCCGGGGATGGTGCTCACGGCGAGGTCGATGAGCTTGATGCCGATGAAGGGGGCGATCACGCCGCCGAGCCCGTAAACGAGCAGGTTGCGGCTGAGGATCGCGGAGGCGCTGCGGGGCTTGTACTCCACGCCGCGCAGGGCGAGCGG
>NZ_JAPSJA010000001.1 GCF_031178525.1 Microbacterium sp. | reverse complement strand
TCCACGCCCTGCACGTCAACGAGCTGCCCTTCATCAACGGCGGACAGCACGTCGAATGGGCGCCCGAGATCAACAACTGGGTCTCGCTGGCCGTCATCGTGCTCTCGGTGGGCGTCGCGACGATCGCGAGCCTCATGGCGTCGTCGCGCGAGCGGCGTCGCGAGTCGGTCGAGCGCTGACACCCGCGCGCTGCGCAATCTGACAGGCGGCGCGGAGTTCTGCTGAGAAGCAGGATCTCCGCGCCGCCTTCGTCTGTGCACTCTGATCCGCGGAGGGCCTCATCCGGCGCAGGATGCTAGGCTTGCGGCATGCGGTTCGCCGGAGTCCTTCTCCTTCTGCGCCGCGACGGGATCCTCTTCTAGGCCTCTCCCCGTCGCGGAGTCCGTCGCGCAGGCCGACAACGCGAACCCCTGGAGAAGAGCAATGAGCGACATCAGCAGCATTCCCGACCGCCCGCGCACCCTGGCCGAGAAGGTCTGGGACGACCACCTCGTCGTCAAGGGCGAGAACGGCCAGCCCGACCTCATCTACATCGACCTGCACCTCGTGCACGAGGTCACGAGCCCGCAGGCGTTCGACGGCCTGCGCGCCGAGGGACGACCCGTGCGTCGCCTCGACCTCACGATCGCGACCGAGGACCACAACACCCCGACGATCGACATCGACAAGCCGATCGCCGACCTCACGAGCCGCACGCAGATCGAGACGCTGCGTCGCAATGCCGCCGACTTCGGCGTGCGCCTGCACTCGCTGGGGGACATGGAGCAGGGGATCGTGCACGTCGTCGGGCCGCAGCTCGGTCTGACGATGCCGGGCATCACGGTGGTGTGCGGCGACAGCCACACCTCGACGCACGGCGCGTTCGGCGCCATGGCGTTCGGCATCGGAACGAGCGAGGTCGAGCACGTGCTGGCCACCCAGACGCTGCCGCTCAAGCCGTTCAAGACCATGGCCATCACGGTCGAGGGCGACCTGAAGCCCGGCGTCACGGCGAAGGACATCATCCTGGCCGTGATCGCGAAGATCGGCACGGGCGGCGGGCAGGGCTACGTGCTCGAGTACCGCGGCAGCGCCATCCGGTCGCTCTCGATGGAGGGCCGCATGACGATCTGCAACATGTCGATCGAGGCGGGCGCCCGCGCCGGCATGGTCGCGCCGGACGAGACGACGTTCGCGTACCTGGAGGGCCGTCCGCACGCCCCGAAGGGCCAGGACTGGGACGACGCGGTCGCCTACTGGCGCACGCTGCCCACCGACGAGGGCGCCGTGTTCGACGCCGAGGTGTTCATCGACGCGAACGAGCTCGAGCCGTTCGTGACGTGGGGCACCAACCCCGGCCAGGGCGTGTCGCTGAGCGACGTCATCCCGACGCCGGCGGACATCGCCGACGACAACGAGCGCGCCGCGGCCGAGCGCGCACTGCAGTACATGGATCTGCAGCCGGGTACGCCCATGAAGCAGATCCCCGTGGACGCGGTGTTCATGGGCTCGTGCACCAACAGCCGCATCGAGGACCTCCGTGCGTTCGCGTCGATCATCAAGGGCCGCAAGAAGGCCGACGGCGTGCGCGTCATGGTCGTTCCCGGGTCCGCCCGCGTGCGGCTCGAGGCCGAGGCCGAGGGCATCGACCTGATCGTCAAGGACTTCGGCGCCGAGTGGCGCTTCGCGGGCTGCTCGATGTGCCTGGGCATGAATCCGGATCAGCTCGCACCGGGGGAGCGCTGCGCCTCCACGAGCAACCGCAACTTCGAGGGTCGGCAGGGCAAGGGCGGGCGCACCCACCTCGTGTCGCCGCTCGTGGCGGCGGCCACGGCGATCCGCGGCACGCTGTCGAGCCCGTCCGACCTGGACGCCGCGGACGCGCAGCTGGAGACGACCGGAGCGGAGGCCTGACATGGAGAAGTTCACCACCCACACGGGTGTCGCGGCGCCGCTGAAGCGCTCGAACGTCGACACCGACCAGATCATCCCCGCCGTCTTCCTCAAGCGGGTCACGAAGACGGGCTTCGAGGACGCGCTGTTCCACGGCTGGCGGCAGGACCCCGAGTTCGTGCTGAACCAGGATCCGTATCGCGCGGCCTCGGTGCTCGTCGCCGGCGCCGACTTCGGCACGGGATCCAGCCGTGAACACGCCGTGTGGGCGCTGCGCGACTATGGATTCAAGGTCGTGCTCAGCCCGCGCTTCGCCGACATCTTCCGCGGCAACTCGGGCAAGCAGGGCCTGGTCACGGGCGTGATCTCGGAGGACGACGCGCAGCGCTTCTGGGCTGCCATCGACGCCCAGCCGGGCGTCGAGATGACGGTCGACCTCGTGACGCGAACCGCCACGTTGGGGGACTTCACGGCCGCCTTCGACATCGACGATTACACTAGGTGGCGGCTCCTCGAAGGGCTCGATGACATCGGGCTCACGCTGCGCAACGAAGACAGGATCGCGCAGTTCGAGGCCCGCCGCGAGGCGTGGCGGCCGCGGACGACACCCGTCTCGTGAGCCTGGCGGGGTCTCGACGAGGCCCCGGAACGCCTCGAAACAGCAAGCGGCCGACCGCCGCGCGATCCCCTAGTGAGGCACCACCACATGACTCTGATCGGCGACGCCAAGACTCCCGGCACTCCGGCATACGCAAGCGGTGAAGTCCTCGAGATCCGCGGGGGGCGGGCGCTCAAGGGTCAGGTCGACGTGCGCGGCGCGAAGAACCTGGCGACCAAGGCGATGGTCGCGTCCCTCCTGGGCGAGACTCCGAGCATCCTGCGCGATGTCCCCGACATCCGCGATGTGGAGGTGGTGCGCTCGCTGCTCGAGGTGCACGGCGTGCACGTCACGGAGGGTGACGAGTCGGGCTCGCTCGTCCTCGACCCGGCCGACGCGAAGTCGGCGAACTTCGAGGAGATCGACGCGCACGCGGGTTCGTCGCGCATCCCGATCCTGTTCTGCGGGCCGCTGCTGCACCTGCTCGGCCAGGCGTTCATCCCCGACCTCGGCGGCTGCCGCATCGGTGACCGCCCGATCGACTTCCACCTCGACGCACTGCGCAAGTTCGGCGCGATCGTCGACAAGCAGCCCAGCGGCATCCGCCTGTCGGCCCCGGAGGGCCTGCACGGCGCGCACATCGAGCTGCCGTACCCGAGCGTCGGCGCGACCGAGCAGGTGCTGCTCACGGCCGTGCGCGCGAAGGGCGTGACCGAGCTGCGCAACGCGGCGATCGAGCCCGAGATCATGGATCTCATCGGCGTGCTCCAGAAGATGGGCGCGATCATCTCCTACGAGCCCAACCGTGTGATCTTCATCGAGGGCGTCGACGAGCTGCGCGGCTACGACCACCGGTCGCTGTTCGACCGCAACGAGGCCGCCTCGTGGGCATGCGCCGCGCTTGCCACGGACGGCGACATCTTCGTGCGGGGCGCACGCCAGTACGAGATGCTCACGTTCCTGAACGTGTACCGGAAGGTCGGAGGCGACTTCGACATCACGGACGAGGGCATCCGCTTCCGTCGCGGAGCCGCGCCGCTGAAGGCCATCACTGTCGAGACGGACGTGCACCCCGGCTTCATGACCGACTGGCAGCAGCCGCTGATCGTCGCCCTCACCCAGGCGAACGGGCAGTCCGTCGTGCACGAGACCGTGTACGAGAACCGCCTCGGCTTCACGCGCGCGCTCGTCCAGATGGGCGCGGACATCGTCGTGCACGAGCACGGCATCGAGGGCGAGTACCGTCGGGTGCCGCGCCGCGCACTCGAGCAGGCCGCCGTGATCAACGGCCCGACGCCGCTGCGCGGCGCGGACATCGTCGTTCCCGACCTGCGAGGCGGGTTCAGCTACGTGGTCGCGGCTCTGGCGGCCGAGGGCACGTCGCGTGTGTCGGGTGTGGGCATCATCCGCCGCGGCTACGAGAAGTTCTTCGAGAAGCTGACGGCGCTCGGCGCCGACTTCGACGTCGTCGGCTGAGGCAGGCGCGCATGAGCTCTTCGGAGAAGAGTCGGCCGAGCTGGTTCTGGCCGCTCGCGGCCGTCGTGGTGCCGATCATGGGGCTGCTGGCGCGCGTGCGCATCACGGGCGCCGAGAAGCTGCCGCGTGAGGGCGCGTACGTCGTCGCGCCGAACCACGTCAGCGAGCTGGATCCGCTGATCGTGGCCCTGGCCGTGTGGCGGCTGGGCCGCGCGCCCCGGTTCATGGCCAAGGAGAGCCTGTTCCGGGTGCCGGTGCTGGGCGCCGCGCTGCGCGCGACCGGCATGGTGCCCGTCGCGCGGACGTCCTCGCGCGACTCGGCGGCGCAGACGATGGCGCAGTCGACCGCGCTCGTGAAGGACGGCCGCGGGGTGATCGTGTACCCCGAGGGAACGCTCACGCGCGACCCCGATCTGTGGCCCATGCGCGGCAAGTCCGGCGCCGCGCGTCTGGCGCTCGCGGGCGACATGCCGCTGATCCCCGTCGCGCACTGGGGCGTCCAGAACGTCATGGCCCGCTACGCGCGCTCGATCAGCGTCTGGCCGCCGCGCAAGCTCGTGCGCCTGGCGTTCGGCGATCCAGTCGATCTGTCGGATCTCAAGGACCGGCCGACCGACCCGGCCGCCATCTCCGAGGCGACTGCTCGCCTGATGGCCGCGATCACCGCCCTGCTCGAGGACATCCGCGACGAGAAGGCGCCGGCCGTGCGCTGGGACCCGACCTCGAACGGCCAGTCCGAGACGGGACGCCTGTGAGCCGTCAGCCGGGCCGCAGGCCCGACGGGCCCAAGGTCGTGGTGATCGGCTCCGGAAGCTGGGGCACGACGTTCGGCAAGATCCTCGCCGACGGCGGCGCGCAGGTCACGATGTGGGCGCGCCGGCCCGAGCAGGCGCAGGAGATCGACGAGGCGAAGCGCAACTCGAAGTACCTGCCGGGCATCAACCTGCCGCGCACGATGCGGGCGACGCACGAGCTGCGCCAGGCGATCGACGGCGCGGCGCAGGTCTATCTGTCGGTGCCCAGCCAGTCCGCGCGCGAGACGCTGCGCGCCATGCGGCCCTATCTGACAGACGACGCCGTGCCCATCGTCAGCCTGATGAAGGGCGTCGAGAAGAAGACGAACCTGCGCATGAGCCAGGTGATCGAGCAGGAGCTGCGGTGCGACCCGGCGCGCATCGCGGTGGCGAGCGGGCCGAACCTCGCGCTCGAGATCGCGCGCGAGAACCCGACGGCGGCCGTGATCGCATCGGGCAGCCAGGACACCGCCGACGCCGTGGCGCGCCGGGCCAGGAACCCGTACTTCCGCAGCTTCGTCAACACCGACGTCACCGGCACGGAGTTCGGCGGCGTGCTGAAGAACCTGATCGCCGTCGCGATCGGCATCGTCGACGGCGTCGGCTACGGCGAGAACACGAAGGCCTCGATCATCACGCGCGGACTTGTCGAGATGACCGACTTCGCGGTCGCGTACGGCGCGCAGCCGGGAACGCTGCAGGGACTCGCGGGGCTCGGCGACCTGATCGCCACCTGCCAGTCGCCGCTCAGCCGCAACAACACGGCAGGCCGCCTGCTCGGCCAGGGATACAAGTTCCACGAGGTCATCGCGCAGATGAACCAGACGGCCGAGGGGCTCGCGTCCGTGCATCCGATCCTGGAACTGGCGAAAGAGGCCGGGGTCGAGATGCCGATCGTGCAGCAGGTGAAGATGGTGCTGGAAGGCCGGATGAGCCCGCGGGAGATCGCGCCGCATCTCACGACAGACGACGACACCCCGCAGGGCGAAGGGACGCAGAATGGCCAGAACGACCGTGGCGGTGCTCTTCGGAGGGCGATCGAGCGAGCACTCGATCTCCTCCGCGACGGCGGGCGGGGTCCTCGGCGCGATTGACCGCGACCGCTACCGCGTGATCCCTGTGGGCATCACGCGCGAGGGCGTCTTCGTGCTCGAGCAGGACGACCCGGCCCGGTTCGCACTCGATGCCGCGAAGCTGCCGGAGGTCGTCGACAACGGCACGCGCATCCTGTGGCCCTCGGGCGGCGGGGAGCGCACTCTGCGCGTCGCGCGCGAGGACGGCTCGGTCGAGGACGTCGCCGACGTGGACGTCGTGCTGCCGATCCTGCATGGCCTGCACGGCGAGGACGGCACGATCCAGGGCTTCCTCGACATCCTCGAGCTGCCTTACGCAGGCGGCGGCGTGCTCGACTCGGCGCTGTGCATGGACAAGCACTTCATGAAGATCGCGCTGCAGGCCGAGGGGCTTCCGGTCGCCCCGTGGGTGACCGTGCGCGCCGCGCGGTGGGCGTCCGACGCCGACGGCGTGCGCGCCGAGGTCGAGCGGCTCGGGTATCCCGTGTTCGTCAAGCCCGCCCGTGCCGGTTCGAGCGTCGGCGTCTCGAAGGCGCACGACGCGTCCGAGCTCGACGAGGCGATGCGCGTGGCGCTCGACGAGGACGACAAGGTGCTCGTCGAAGTCGGCATCGTCGGGCGCGAGATCGAGGTGGCGATCCTCGAGGGACGCGACGGAGACCGCCCGCGCGCCTCGCTGCCGGGCGAGATCGTGCTGACGACTCGGGAGTTCTACGACTTCGAGGGCAAGTACCTGGGTGGCGACGGGGCCGAGGTCGTGTGTCCCGCGGCGCTGACAGACGACGAGACCGAACGGATCCGCGAGGTCGGACGCCGCGCGTTCGAGGCGGTCGACGGGCGCGGTCTCGCGCGCGTGGACGTGTTCCTCACCGCGGACGGCGAGGTCGTGATCAACGAGCTCAACACGATGCCGGGATTCACGCCCATCTCGATGTACCCGAAGTGCTGGATCGCGTCCGGCATGACCTACGCCGAGCTCATCACCGAGCTTGTCGAGCTCGGGATCGCGCGCGCGGCCTGAGCCGGTCAGCCCTCCTCGGGCACCGGCGTGGCGTCCTCGAGTCCCACGCAGGACGATTCGGCCGGCGTCGGCTGGACGAGGCGGCTGATGGCGGGCAGCACGTCGGACGGGCTGATGACCGAGGTGTCGACGTACACCTGCGTCGCCGGCGTGCGGCCGTAGGTCGTGATGCGCTGCATGGGCAGGTCCGACGCGTCGACGACCCAGTCCACCCCCTCGAACGTCACGCACTGCAGCGTGGTGGGTCCGGGCGGCTCGACACCGCAGCTCAGGATGACCGACGTCGGATCGCCCCATGCGCCGGTCGCCTGACCGTCGGTCCAGCGGCGCTCCAGCAGCGAAGCGCCCTCTCCGAGCGTGTCGGGGAGGCGCACCGTGACGTCCGCGCACAGCGGGTCGTTGGCGTCCTCCGCGGCCGGCACGGAGACCGTGCTGGCGCATCCGGCGAGACCCAGCATGAGGACGAGCGGGGCCGCGGCGGCGAGACGACGGATCACGCGTCCAGCCTATTTCGTCGATCCTGAGGGGCGTCTCCGCGCGAACTACGCTGAGGGGATGCACGAGGCGCCTGCGGACCCCACGATCGGCGAGCTGAGCGAGGGGGAGATCCTGCGCCGGATCATCGCGCGCACGGGGCGGGCGTCGGCGGCCATCGTGGGACCGGGAGATGACGCCGCCGTCGTGGGCGCGCCGAGCGGGGCGGTCGTGGCGACGACGGACACGCTCGTGCACGGTCCGGACTTCCGCATGGCGTGGTCGAGCGGTTACGACCTCGGCTGGAAGGCCGCGGCCGTGAACCTCGCGGACGTGGCGGCGATGGGCGCACGCCCGACGGCGCTGCTCGTGGCGCTGGCGATGCCGAACCACACGCGGATCTCTTTCGTGGAGGCTCTCGCCGACGGTCTGCGCGACGCGTGCGACGCGCTGGCTCCCGGTTGCGCGGTCGTGGGCGGCGACCTGACCGTGTCGGCGACCCTGACACTCGCGATCACGGCTCTCGGCGACCTGGAGGGCCGGCGGGCCGTGCTGCGCTCGGGCGCGCGCGAGGGCGACGTCGTCGCGGTCGCGGGCGAGCTCGGCGTCGCGGCACGCGGCCTCGCGGTGCTGTTCGACCGCTTCCGCGACGAAGCGGGGTCGCCCGTCCCCGTGGATGCGGCACGCCTCGCGCCGGGCGAGCCCGAGGAGCTCGCGGCGCAGCTGCGACCTTCTCCGCCCATCGGGCTCGGTGCCATGGCGGCGGTCGCGGGCGCCACGGCGATGATGGACGTCTCGGACGGGCTGGGCCTGGACGCGCGCCGGCTGGCGGACGCCTCCGGTGTGTCGCTCGACCTCGACCCCGTCGCGCTGGGTCCGGACCCCGCCACCGCGCTGGAGGGCGGCGAGGACCACGCGCTGCTCGCGACGTTCGCCGAGGATGCGCTGCCGCCGGGCTTCCGCGTTCTCGGCCGCGTCGTGGCGCGCGGCGAGGCGGCCGTGCTGGTGGCCGGCCGGGCGTACGGCGGCCCGGGCGGCTGGGACCCCTATCGCGACTGGGACGCCGCGGCGGGCTGACCCCACCACAGCGCGGTGTCACCGTAGGTCCGGTCGCGCAGCGGCGCGAGTCCGGCCGTGACCCAGTCGGGCGACCCTGACCGGGACGACCGCTCCACGACCACGAGCGCGTCGGGGGAGAGCACGGATGCGAGCGCCGTCAGGTTTTGGGTGAGCTCGGCGTCGGGCAGGTCGTACGGCGGATCCAGGAACGCGAGATCGAACGGCCCGGCGGCGCCGCGCAGCCAGGTGCCGACGGCGGCCGCGTGCACACGCACCGGCGGCGCGGCGCGGCCGATCGAGCGGCGCACGCCCTCGGCGTTGCGCCGAGCGATGGTGGCCGCGGAACGGGCGCGCTCGACCAGATCGACCGCCGCGGCGCCGCGGCTCGCGGCTTCGAGCCCCAGCGCGCCGGAGCCGGCGTACAGGTCGACGACGCGGGCGCCGTCGAGCGCGTCGCTCGATTCGAGCGCTCCGAACAGCGACTCGCGCACGCGGTCGCTCGTGGGGCGCGTGCCGGATGACGGCACGTTCAGACGCACTCCGCCCGCCGCGCCCGCGATGATCCTCGTCACCGTCCCACGCTATCCGCTGGCACGTCCTCGCCCCGACCTAGACTCGGCTCATGTCGCTCACCCTCGACACGCCGCTGATCGTCGCGCTCGGAGACAAGCCCGCCAAGGAGCTCTCGCGCGCTTTCGGCATGTCGACCGTGGGCGACCTCCTCGCGCACTACCCGCGCCGCTATGCGCTGCGCGGCGAGTTGACCCCGATCGACGGATTGCCGCTCGGCGAGCTCGCGACGGTGGTCGCCGAGGTCATGTCCGTCTCGTCGCGACCCATGCGCAACCGCAGCGGCCGCATCCTCGAGGTCGTGATCGGCGACGGCAAGGGCCAGCTGGCCCTCACGTTCTTCGGTCAGGCCTGGCGCGAGAAGGAGCTGAGACCAGGACGACGCGGCGTCTTCTCGGGCAAGGTCGGGGCCTTCCGGGGCAAGCTGCAGTTCTCGAACCCCGACTACGAGCTGTTCGAGGACGACCGCAGCCCCGGCCTCGCGGAAGCCGACGAGATGGTGCGCACGCCCATCCCGATCTATCCGGCGACGGCGGCGATCGCGACCTGGAAGATCCAGCGATGGATCTCCGAGGTGCTCGACCGGCTGGGCGACGTCCCCGATCCCGTGCCCGAGGAGCTGCGATCGCGGGAGGCGCTGCTCACGGCCCGCGAGGCCGTCGGATGGGTGCACCGGCCTCAGACGCGCGCGCAGATCGACGCCGCGCGCGGCACGCTGCGCTGGCACGAGGCGCTCGTGCTGCAGACCGCGCTCGCGCAGCAGCGCCAGTTCGTGCGGATGATGTCGGCCACCAAGCGTCCCGCTCGCGCGGGAGGGCTGCTCGAGCGCTTCGACGCGGCGCTGCCGTTCGAGCGCACGCCGGATCAGATCACCGTCGGCGATCAGATCGGGCTCGACCTGACGGCCGAGTGGCCGATGAACCGGCTCGTGCAGGGCGAGGTCGGATCGGGCAAGACGCTGGTCGCGCTGCGGGCGATGCTGCAGGTGGCCGAGTCGGGCGGCCAGTCGGCGCTCATCGCGCCGACCGAGGTGCTCGCGGCGCAGCATCTGCGTTCGATGGCCCGCATGCTCGGTCCCGCGCTGGCACCCGAACTGATGCCGACGCTGCTGACCGGGCAGATGACGGCGGCCGAGCGCCGCAAGGCCGCACTTCGCGTGGCCTCCGGCCAGGCGCGGATCGTGATCGGGACCCACGCGCTGCTGAGCGCGGGCACGACCTTCGCGGATCTCGGCCTGGTCGTCGTCGACGAGCAGCACCGCTTCGGCGTCGAGCAGCGCGAGACGCTGCGCGCCAAGGGCACGAGCCCGCACGCGCTCGTGCTGACGGCGACGCCCATCCCGCGCACCGTCGCGATGACGGTGTTCGGCGATCTCGACGTGTCGACGATCCGGACGATGCCGGCCGGACGCGCGGGCATCCAGACCTTCGTCGCGCCGGTCGCCGAGAAACCCGCCTGGTTCGGGCGCGTGTGGGACCGGGCGGCGGAGGAGGTCGCGAAGGGCCACCAGGTGTTCGTCGTGTGCTCCGCGATCGACGCCGAGAAGTCGGCCCCGGCACCCGGTGCCGACGACGGCACGGGGGCGGGTGCCGCCTCCGTCGAGGGTGAGGCGGCGCGGCCGCACTGGGGCGTCGTGCAGGTGGCCGAGATGCTGCAGCGGCACCCCACCGTGGGGCGGCTGCGCATCGCGACGCTGCACGGGAAGCTGCCCGTTGACGAGAAGGACCGCATCATGCAGGACTTCGCACGCGGCGACATCGACGTGCTCGTGGCCACCACCGTGATCGAGGTCGGAGTCGACGTGGCGAACGCGTCGACCATGGTCATCCTGGATGCCGACCGCTTCGGCGTCTCCCAGCTGCATCAGCTGCGCGGTCGCGTGGGTCGCGGCGGCGTGCCCGGGCTGTGCCTGCTCGTGACGGAGGCCGAGCAGGGAAGCGTCGCGCGCTCGCGGGTCGAGGCGGTCGCCTCGACGCTCGACGGCTTCGCCCTGGCCGAGATCGACCTCGAGCTGCGCGGCGAGGGCGACGTGCTGGGCGACGCGCAGTCGGGCGTGCGCTCGTCGCTGCGGCTGCTGCGCGTCGTCAAGGACGCCGACCTCATCGCGCGTGCGCGTGCGGAGGCGGAGCGCATCCTGGAGCGCGATCCGATGCTCGACCGACATCCCGAGCTCGCCGACGCGCTGTCGCGGCGCGTCACGCAGGAGGAGCGCGCGGCCCTGTCCAAGTCGTGACCGATAGGCTCATCGGCATGAGCAGCCGGATCGCCGTCGTTCCCGGATCCTTCGACCCGCCGACCCTCGGTCATCTCGACGTCATCCGACGCGCGGCGCGGCTCTACGACGAGTTGCACGTGGTCGTCGTGCACAATCCCGACAAGGCGGGCATGCTGCCGGCCGCGCAGCGCGTGTCGCTGCTCGAGCAGTCCATCGCCGAGGACGAGGCCATGTCCGGCAATGTGATCGTCGGCGCCTGGAGCGTCGGGCTCCTCGTCGACTACGCGCAGGAAGTCGGTGCCGGGGTGCTCGTCAAGGGCATCCGCTCGCAGGTGGACGTCGCGTACGAGACGCCCATGGCGGTCGTCAACCGCCACCTGGCCGACATCGAGACGGTCTTCCTGCTGCCCGAGCCGTCGCACGCGCTCGTGTCGAGCTCGCTCGTGCGCCAGGTCGCGGGCCTCGGCGGCGACGTGTCGCCGTACGTGCCGCCGGCGGTGTCCCGCTTCCTCGCCCGGGCCGGCGCGAACGACTTCTGAGCCCGTGTGCCCGGCCCGCGCTCGGGGTCCCGCGGGTAGCATCGAAGCGTGAGATCACGAATTTCCGGTCCCTTCGTGCTCCCCGTGCGCGACATCGTGCGCAAGCCGGGCGAGATGCGCGAACACTCCCTGACCATCCCGTCGCCGCAGCGCTGGGGGGAGGGCATCGTCTCCGTGCCGCAGGGCAAGGAGATCGACCTCGACGTGCGCCTCGAGTCGGTGCACGAGGGCATTCTCGTATCGGGCACGGTCGACACGGAGTACGAGGGCGAGTGCGCCCGCTGCCTGCGCGAGATCGCCGCGCCCCTCGAAGTCGAGTTCCAGGAGCTTTTCGAGTATCCTGGAGGGGAAACTGCTGACTTCGAGGTTCAAGACGACCACGTGGATCTTGAAACTCTGGTCAGGGATGCGACCGTTCTGGCGCTTCCGTTTCAGCCGGTCTGTCAGCCGGATTGCCCCGGCCTTGATCCGGTCACGGGCGAGCGGTTGACGGAACCGGCAGGCGCCACGCAGGCGCCCGTCGATCCTCGATGGGCCGCGCTCCAGAACCTCACCGACCACGGAACGGCGCACGACGCCGCCCGCGACACAGAAGAGAGCTGAAATCATGGCTGGTAACCCCCCGAAGCGGAAGGTCTCCCGCTCCAACACCCGTTCGCGCCGCGCGCAGTGGAAGGCCGAGGCCCCCGCGCTCGTCAAGACGGTCGAGAACGGCAAGGTCGTCTACAGCCGTCCGCACCAGGCCAAGGTCGTCACCGACTCGCAGGGCACCGAGCTGTTCCTGGAGTACAAGGGCCGCAAGGTCGCCGACGTCTGAATCGGCACCCGTGACGATCGATAGTCGCGGACCTCAGCACCTGACCGAGAAGCGCGGCGGCGCCGTCGACGACGGTCGGGGACTACTGCCCCCCCCCGCTTCTCGGCTTGGCGCTGACGCACCGCTCCTTCGCGTACGAGAACGGCGGGATCCCGCACAACGAGCGTCTGGAGTTCCTCGGCGACTCGGTGCTGGGCCTGGCCGTGACGAGCATGCTGTACACGCGGCATCCCGAGCTCGATGAGGGATCACTCGCGAAGCGCCGCGCGAGCGTGGTCTCGACCGTCGCGCTGGCGGAGGTCGCGCGGGGGATCGGCCTGGGTGAGCACATCCGGCTGGGCCGGGGCGAGGTGCTCACCGGCGGGCGGGACAAGGACTCGATCCTCGCCGACGCCATGGAGGCGGTGATCGGCGCCGCCTACGTGTCGGCCGGAACCGAGTCCGCCACCGCGATGGTGCTGCGGTTGATCGAGCCGCTGCTCGAGAACCCCGAGCGGTACGGCGCCGCGATGGATCCGAAGACGGCGCTGCAGGAGATCGCGGCTCGGCAGGGCTTCACGCCGCCGATCTACTCGGTCGAGGCGAGCGGGCCGGATCACGAGCGCCGCTTCGTCGCGACCGTGGCGGTGGGCGAACTGTCGGCGAGCGGCGAGGGCACCAGCAAGAAGACCGCCGAGATGGCCGCCGCGCTGGATCTGTGGCGCGAGCTCGACGCGCGCGAACGCGCCTGATCTTCGCCCATGCCGGAGCTTCCCGAGGTCGAGGTCGTGCGTGCGGGGCTGGCGCCCGCCGTCACCGGCGCGCGCGTGCTGGGAGTGGAGGCGCACGACGCGCGCGCCCTCACACGGCACATCGGCACGGCTGCCGAGTTCGAGGCGCGGCTCACGGGTCGCACCATCCTCGGCACGGCGCGGCGCGGAAAGTTCCTGTGGTTGCCGGTCGCCGATGACGCGGCGGCGGTGGGCCCCGAGGCGGTCATGGTGCACCTCGGGATGAGCGGTCAGATGCTGCTGCGCACTCCCGGCGCGCCGGCCGAGCGGCACGAGCGCATCCGTCTCGCGATCGCACATCCGGATCACGGCGAGCTGGCGGTCGTGTTCGCGGACCAGCGGACGTTCGGCTCGCTCGCGATCGATGCGCTCGTCCCGACCCGGGACGGGCGGGCCGGGGGGTTCGGCGACGACGCGCCGCTGGTGCCGCAGCAGGCCGCGCACATCGCGCGGGATCCGCTCGATCCGGCGTTCGATGATGCGCTGTTCCGCACGCGCCTGGCGACCAAGTCGTCGGGCGTCAAACGCGTGCTGCTCGACCAGACCGTCGTCAGCGGCATCGGGAACATCTATGCGGACGAGGCGCTGTGGGCCGCGCGGATCCATCCGGAGACCTCGGCGCGGGATCTGTCGTCCCGGGCGGTGAATCGGCTGCTGGCGGAGGTCCGGGCCGTGCTGGCGAAGGCGCTGGCGGAGGGTGGGACGAGCTTCGACGCGCAGTACGTGAACGTCAACGGCCAGGCGGGGTACTTCGCGCACAGCCTGAACGCCTACGGCCGGCACGGGAAACCGTGCCCTCGCTGCGGCGTCCCGATCGTGCGCATGGCGTTCGCCAACCGCAGCAGTCACTTCTGCGCGCGGTGCCAGCGGCGCCGGTAGCGCGAAGCGGTCAGTAGGCTCCTCGGTGTGCGGATGACGTGCGGGCGTCGGGGGAGCGTTCACGAACGATGAGCGAACAGGTCGCCGGCGCCTATGATCGCCGGGCGGAGGAGTACATCGATCTGTTCGGTTCGGTCGACGCGACCTCCGCGCGGGACCGCGTCGTGATCGAGACGTGGGCTGACGGGGTTCGCGGACCGATTCTGGACGCAGGGTGCGGGCCAGGTCAGTGGACACATCATGTCGCCGGTCGGCGTGAGGAGCCGGTGGCAGGCGTCGACTGCTCCCGGCGCTTCATCGCATCGGCGCGCCGCCGGTTCCCCGGTATCGACTTCATCGAGGGAGATCTCGCGCGACTTCCCTTCGCCGATGGCGCTTTCGGCGGGGTGCTGGCGTGGTTCTCGGTCATCCATACCGCGCCGAGCGAAGTGCCTGCAATACTGCGGGAGTTCGCGCGCGTGACGCGCCGGGACGGGTCGCTCTTGATGGGCTTCTTCTCCGGGCCGGATCAGGAGCCGTTCGACCATGCCGTGACCACAGCCTGGTACTGGACATCGGATGCGTTGGGCCGGAAGCTGGAGCGTGCAGGCTTCGCGGTCGAGTGGGCGGTGGAGCGACACGAGGCTCGCATGCGGCCTCAGGCGGAGATCATCGCCACGCGGCGCGGCGCCGCCCAGCGGGCAGACTCGCGGCAAGGCGCATCGGGTTGCGTTCGGCAACCAGGAAACGCTTATATCCGCGACTTATCAGCTCACAATCCCGAGTCGATCTGAGTATCAACTTATTGCTGATACTCAGCAGTTATCAGTGATAAACTTCACTCATGACGGTCGCCATCCTCGCGGACATCGTCGGTTCCCGGCGTCAGCCTGACCGCGACGCTCTCCAGAAGCAGATCGAAGAAGCCGCCGCGCAGGCGGATCGACTGGTGCCCGGCGCGACCCGGCCCTGGCGGCCCACCGTCGGTGACGAGCTGCAGGCGGTGTACGAGACGCTCGGCGGAGCCCTGCGGGCGACGCTCGTGCTTCAGCTCGCCGCGCCTGACAGCGTCGAGTGCCGTTTCGGGATCGGCTACGGCGCCGTCGTTTCTGTCGCATCGTCGCGAGACGAGCTGCAGGACGGTCCGGGATGGTGGGCGGCGCGCGAGGCGATCGAGCATGTCCACTCGCTCGCGCGACGCCGCGTGCGACCTGCGCGCACCTGGTTCCAGGCGGGGATCGGCGCGCCGAGCGAGATCACGGCGATCACCGCGCTCGTCAACGGCTATCTCCTCGCCCGTGACCACATCATCGGCGAGATGAACGGCCGCGCACGCCGATTGACGCTCGGGCGCATGCGCGGAGACGCGCAGAAGGATCTCGCGGATGCGGAGGGGATCTCTCAGTCCGCTGTCTCGCAGTCGCTCAGCAAGGCCGGTGCGCCGGGGCTGATGCTGCTCCTCGACGAGCTCACCGAGGTCGAGGACGCGCTGCTCGGCCGGGACCGGTGACGGAGGCAGGCGGCGTCGTCGACAGATCGGCTCAGGCGGATGAGGCCAGCGAGCCCGCCAGCCCCAGCGCCTCGGCGGCCAGCCCCACGGAGGTGTCGGCGTCGCGCATCCACAACGGCACGGCACGCGTCCGGATGCCCATCCGCTCCAGCGGCTCCACGGCAGCCGCGTCGGCCTCGTCGACCAGCCAGCCGTCGAGAAGACCGCCGTCGGAGCGGGCGCCGTAGTGAGCGCCGACGGCAAGGGCCGACGTCTCGACACCGACAGCGGCGAGGCACGCATCGGCCATGCCGCGCACGACGGCGCCGGCGATGATCCCTGACACGCCGACGATCGGCGCTCGCGTCGCTGTGAGTGCCTCGCGCATGCCGGGCACGGCGAGCACCGGCCCGACCGAGACCACCGGGTTCGAGGGGGCGATGAGCACCACATCGGCGGCCGCGATCGCGGCCAGCGCCCCGGACGACGCAGTCGCGTGCGCGATGCCCTGCTGCGTGAAGCCCGTCGCCGGAAGCTGGGCGCGATGGCGCACCCACCACTCCTGGAAGTGGATCGGATCCCGGTCGGCGAGCAGGACGTACGTGTCGATCTCCGCATCCGTCGCCGGGTGCAGCGTGACACCGAGGTCCCATCGCCGGCCGAGGCGCCGGTAGACCTCGGAGAGGCTCAGTCCGTCGCGCAGCCAGGCGGTACGCGCGATGTGCGTGCCGAGGTCGAGATCGCCGAGCGTGAACCACTCCGGCGCGGTGCCCCACACGGCGAGCTCGCCCGAGACGCGCTCGCTCTCGTCGGCTCGCCCCCAGCCGCGCGTGAGGTCGTTCACGCCGGCGAGCGCGTAGAGCAGGCTGTCGTGGTCCGGTGCGATCCGCAGCCCGGACACCCACCAGTCATCGGCGGTGTTGACGACCACGTCGATCCGGTCCTGTCCGCCGGTCCGCCGCACGCGCTCGCGCAGGCCCATCACGAAACGGGCGCAGCCCACGCCGCCGCCGATCACCACAAGATTCACGCATCAACCGTATGCGGGATCGGCGGCGGCACGGATCAGGACAGCTTCTTCTCCCACGCGCCCGCGTACGACGCCGGAACGAAGCCGACGGCCTCGTTCACGTCGAGCATGTAGCGGTTCTCCTCGGCGTTGAACGTGGACACACGCGGCGACTCCGGCACGAGCTCGTGCCACTTCTTCAGCCCGATGCACTTCACGATCGCACCGAGGCGATGGCCGCGGTGCTCGGGCATCACGAGCGTTCCCCATTGCGACGTCGGACGCGTGCGGTCGGGGCCGATCGTCAGCTCGTTGAACGCCGCGACCTCGCCGGTCGGCTCGTGCACCACGAGCGTCACGCCCATCAGCGTGCCCGCCTCGGCGAACCGGCCGTCGCGCTCGAACACCCGCTCGGCATCCCACACCGACAGCTCGCTGACCATGTCGCCGCTCGGCACGTCCGAGTGCATCCGCCCGATCGCCGTGGCGTAGCCGGCGGCGTACTCGGGCGGCGTGGGACCCGCCCACCACACGGGGCGGTAGTCAGGACCGGCCTTCGCGATCGCCTGCTCCAGCAGGCTGTCGGTCGCGTCGTACGAGCCGTGCAGCTCGAACACGCTGTTGCGCTCGACCTGGCCGAGGCGGAAGCCGGCGGCGAGCATGCGGCGCGTGGCCGCGTCCTCGCTCGGGATCCAGCCCGCGCCCGTCGGCGGGACGAGGCGGTGCTCGACGGGGTCGGGCCGGTGGATCGTCCACGACTGCAGCACGCTGCGGCCGTGCTCGCGCGCGATGCGCTCGACCTCGGCCATCAGCGCGTCGGACGCCGGGCCCTGCTCGTGCTCCGCGACGAGCGACACATCGAACGCGGCGGACTCCGCGGTCGTCTTGTCGAACTCCACGCTGCCGACGCCCACGAGCGCGCCCTCGATGCGGGCACCCACGAGGTGGGTGACGCGATAGGGCGTCTCGCGCGACTGCGCGAGCAGCTCGGCCGGGTCGTCGTCGTGCAGATCGGTGCCGGAAGCCCGGCGCCACGCCTCGTTCGCGATCCTGACGGCCTCGAGGAAGTCGCCCGCGTCGGGCGCGTCCAGCGAGGCGGGGATGACGAGCGGTTCGATCCGGATGTCCAGGGTCGTCGACTCCATCACAGTTCCTTCTTCCATTCGCCGGAAGCGGCGACGGGGCGGAAGCCGACCGCCTCGTTCACGTCCAGCATGTAGCGGTTCTCCTCGGCGTTGAACGTCATGACGCTCGGGGAGGTGGGCACGAGCTCGTGCCATCGGATGAGCCCCAGGCACTTCACGATCGTGCCGAGACGGTGTCCGCGGTGCTCCGGCAGCACGAGCGTGCCGTAGTTCTCGGTGCGGCGGCCGCGGTCGCGCCCGACCACGAGCTCGTTGAACGCGGCGATGGCGCCGGTGGGCACGTGGACCACGGCGGTCACGGCCATGATCTGACCGGCGTCGGCCTTGAGCTTCTCGCGATAGCGGACGCGCTCGGCGTCCCAGGCCTCCTCTTCCCACTCGAGCTCGCCGCTGGGCACATCCGTCGCCATGCGGGAGACGGCGTAGGCGTAGCCGTCGACGTGCTCGTCGGGCGCGGGTGACTGCCACCACACCGGGCGGTAGTCGGGGCCCGCCTTCGCGAGCGCCCCATCGAGCATGCGCCGCGCGTGATCGAGCGACTCCGCGAAGTCGAACATGCTCACGCGCTCGACCTGGCCGAGTGTGTAGCCGTGCCGCTGCAGCAGGCGCGTCGTGTCGGCGTCCGCCGGAATCGAGCCGATGCCGACGGGGGAGGCGAGCCGCGCGCCGGGGTGATCCGCGCGCGCGAGATTCCAGGAGTGCAGGACGCTTCGCCCGTGCTCGTGAGCGAGGCGTTCGGCCTCGTCGAACAGGGCGTCCTCGATCCCGCGCCCGCGGTCCTCAGGTCGGACGAAGACCCCGGCGTTCGCGGTCTTCTCGCCGTCGCGCGGGTATTCGAACAGCAGGACGCCGGTGATCCGATCGCCGACCCTGACGATGCGGACCTCGCGCGCCGTGTACTCGGTGGCGTGCAGCGCGGCGAGCCACTCGGCGGGCTCGACGTCGAACAGATCCGTGCCGCTGTCGTGGCGACCGGAGGCGGTGATGATCTCCGCCGCGGCACGCAGGCCGGCCGCGTCGGGGGCGTCGGTCGTGGCGGGGATGGGCAGCGCGTCGATGCCCTGCCCGAGGGTGTGCAACGTGTCGTACATGAGAGCGTGCTTCCTTCGTGGGGAGGTCGGGGCCGGGCGGGAGTTCCACCCGGCCCCGGGTGGGGGTCGATCAGCGGGGAAGGTGCGCGTGGATCCCGGCCCAGGCGCGCGCGAGCTCGAGCTCGGCGCGACGCCTGTTCAGCTCGCGTTCCAGGTGCAGTTCGTGCAGGTCGCTGTTCGTGGCCTGGCCGCGGTCGGGGCGCGTGCCCCACAGCAGCAGCCTCAGGCCGATCCACATCGCCACCCGGTCGGGAAGCGCGGTGCGAGCAGAGCGGTTCTGCAGCGCCTCGGCTATCGAGTCCGGCGGTTGCGGCGGATGCGAGGTGCGCACGGCCTGCGCCTCGGAGCCCTGGTTCAGGACGTCGTGGCGGTCGATCGTGCGGAGCGTGGTCGTGGACATGGTGTCTCCTCGGTGATGTCCCCGGGGGCGGGGACGTGATGGATGGATCCCCGAACGGGGAGGGAACCTGTCGCGGAAGGACAGGGGGATCGCGGGAATCGAGGCGCATGGGCCGTCGATCGCGGGCCGACCGCTGCGGACGCGGTCCGGGATGCCGACGCGGTGCCCGAGGAGGAGAAGCCTCAGAAGGGCGCCCTCAGTGGGCAGACCTGTGGCGTGGGCGCGTCAGATGGCCGCGGGGAATCGCCGTGCGACGCCGATGATGCCGAGGCGGGAGACGCGGAGATCTGGAGTGAAATCAGTCAACATCGCGCCCCTCCTCTCATCTGTTCGCGGGTCGCGGCTCCCGACATTAGCGGCGGGATTCAGCGTTCGTCAAGCCTTCTCTCAGGCGTGTCTGATGCGGCGGCGCGTGGTGCACGGTGCGCGGCGAGCCGTCCGGTAGCGTGAAACCCGCGGAATTCCGCGGGAGGGGAGGAGTCGGGATGCACCTGAAGAGCGTGACGCTCAAGGGCTTCAAGTCGTTCGCGCAGCCGACGACCTTCGCGCTCGAGCCCGGTGTGACGGCCATCGTCGGTCCGAACGGCTCCGGCAAGTCGAACGTCGTCGACGCCCTCGCGTGGGTCATGGGCGAGCAGGGCGCCAAGACGCTCCGCGGCGGCAAGATGGAGGACGTCATCTTCGCCGGCACCGCGACGCGCGGCCCGCTCGGGCGCGCGGAGGTGCAGCTCGCGATCGACAACTCGGACGGTGCGCTGCCGATCGAGTACAGCGAGGTGACGATCAGCCGCACGCTGTTCCGCAGCGGATCGAGCGAGTACGCGATCAACGGCGAATCCTGCCGCCTGCTCGACGTGCAGGAGCTGCTGAGCGACTCCGGCCTCGGGCGCGAGATGCACGTGATCGTGGGACAGGGCCGGCTCGACGCCGTGCTGCAGGCGACTCCCGAGGATCGGCGCGGCTTCATCGAAGAGGCCGCCGGCATCCTGAAGCACCGCCGGCGCAAGGAGAAGACGCTGCGCAAGCTCGAGGCGATGGAGCAGAACCTCACGCGCCTGAGTGACCTGGCGGGCGAGATCCGGCGCCAGCTCAAGCCGCTCGGCAAGCAGGCGGAGATTGCGCGCGAGGCGCAGACGATCGCGGCGATCGTGCGCGACGCGAAGGCTCGGCTCCTGGCGGACGAGGTCGTGCAGCTGCGCGCCGCGCTGGCCGACCACGCGCGCAGCGAGCAGGAGCGCCACACCGAGCGCCTCGTACTGCAGGACGAGGTCGACGGCGTGCGGTCGCGGATCGCGCAGCTGGAGCGCGAGCAGAACGCCGAGGCGGTGGACGAGGCCCGCCGGGTGACGTTCGCGCTCGAGCAGGTGCAGGAGAGGCTGCGCGGGCTGTTCACGCTCGCGAACCAGCGCCTGGCGCTGCTCGGCGCGGATGACGATCCGGACGCGGTCGCGATCACGGTCACGCAGGCGGCGATCGACGAGGCACGGCACGAGATCACCGAGATCTCGGACGGGCTGGGCGCGGCCCAGGACGCCGTGCAGGATGCCTCGCGCGCACTGGTGCGAGCCCGCGGTGAGCTCGACGCGCTCGACGCCGACATCGCGGAGCAGAGCGCGCTCGTCTCCGAGCATGACATGCGACTGGCGGCGCTGCGCGGTTCGGCTGAGGCCGCGCAGTCGGCTCTCGCGGCCGTGCGCGGCGGCGTGCTGCGTCAGCAGAATGCGCTGGACGCCGCGGACCAGCGCCGGGTCGAGGCGGCCGAGGAGTTGGAGCGGATCGATCCGACCGTGGTGTCGGAGGGTTCCGCGGCCGAGCATCAGGCCGCGTACGAGACCGCGCAGCGCGAGACAGGCGAGGCCGAGGCGGAGCTCGAGCGCATCCGCGAGGCGCACCGCGCCGCCGAGCGCGAGGCGGACGCGCTGACGGCGAAGGTGGCGGCGCTGTCGAGCGCGCTCGATGTGCAGAACGGGGCCGCGGCGCTCATCGCGCGGGGCGGTGAGGGCGTCCGGGGTCTCGTAGGAGACGAGGTGCATGTCGACCCGGGCTACGAGGCCGCGATCGCGGCCGTGCTCGGGCCCCTCGCCGAGGGCGTGCTGGTCGAATCGCGCACCGCGGCGTTCGCCGTCGCGGCGGGCGCCGCCGAGTTCGGCGTGGTCGACATCGTGATCGCCGAAGCGGGGCCGGCGGACGTGGCGCCCACGGCGCTGCCGGGGGTGGTTCCGGCACGCGAGGTCGTGCGGGCGCCCGACGGCGTGCTGCGGATCCTCGCGCATGTCGCAGTGGCAGAGGATCTCGACGCCGCGCGTGCCGCATTCGCGGCGGCGCCCGACTCGACGCTGACGATCGTGACCCGGGCCGGCGAGGTGTGCACGGCGCAGACCGTGCGGGCCGGGGCGGGGGAGCGGTCGCGCCTCGAGCTGCAGGCCGAGCGGGACGCCGCGGCGGCGCGGCTCGCCGAGGTGCGGGTGCAGGTCGAGGAGCACACCGTGCTGCGCACCGAGGCGAACGAGCGCCTGCAGACCGCGCGCCGCGTCGCCAAGGAGGCGCTCCAGGCCCTGCGCGAGCACGACGCTCACCTGGCGCAGCATGCCGAGCAGCTGAATCGCGCGACGGTGCGTCACGAGGCGGCGGTCGCGGAGTGCGAGCGTCTGCAGAACGGCCTCGCACAGGCGCAGGGCGCCGTGGCGGATGCGGAGGCCAAGGCGAAGGCGGCGACGGAGCAGCTCAACGCCGCACTGGAGAAGCCGCGGCCGATCCTGGACGCCTCCGCGCGCGACGACTACCTCGCAGCGCTGGAGGCCGCGCGCGAGCAGGAGATGCGCGCGCGACTGGACGTCGAGACGCTGCGCGAGCGTGTCCGCGCGGCCGAGGCCCGCGCCGTGAGCCTAGAGCGGCAGCGCGAGCGCGAGCGCGAGGCGGCGGCCGCCGCCGCGCGGCGCGCCGTCATCCGCCGCCGCCAGCGCGAGATCGCAGCGGGGGTCGCTGCGGAGCTGCCCCACCTGCTCGACTCGGTCGACCGCTCGGTCACCGAGGCGCGCATGGCCCTCGCCGAGGCGGAGAACGCCCGCGCCACCGTGACGGCCGAGCTGCGCGAACTGCGCGGCAAGGAGGCAGGTCTCCGCGAGCGCCTCACGGGCCTCACCGAGAGCGTGCACGGGCTCGAGCTGCAGATCCACGAGAAGAAGCTGCACATCACGAGCCTGCTCGAGCGGGTCGCGAGCGAACTCGGCTTGGGCGAGGACATCCTGGTTTCGGAATATGGCCCGGACCAGCCCGTTCCTCGCGATACGGCGGACATCCGCGCTGCGGAGGATCTCGTCGAGCACGCCCAGCAGAGCGGTCATGCCGACGAGGGCATGCCGGCCACGATCCCGTACGACCGCCGCATGCAGGAGCGCCGTCTGCGCGATGCCGAGCGCAAGCTCGCCCAGCTCGGCCGCGTGAATCCGCTCGCGCTCGAGGAGTTCGCCGCCCTCGAGCAGCGGCACAAGTTCCTGACCGAGCAGCTGGACGACCTCGTCCAGACCCGCAAGGACCTGATGACGATCATCGCGGACCTCGACGAGCGCATGCAGGTGATCTTCGAGGCGGCGTTCGAGGACACGAAGGCCGCGTTCGCCGAGGTCTTCCCGATCCTGTTCCCCGGCGGCACGGGGTCCATCGCGCTCACGAACCCGGACGACCTGCTCACGACCGGCATCGAGGTGTCGGTGCGGCCCGTCGGCAAGAAGATCGAGCGGCTGTCGCTGCTCTCCGGCGGCGAGCGATCCCTCGCCGCCGTGGCGTTCCTGACGGCGATCTTCAAGGCCCGTCCCAGCCCGTTCTACATCCTCGACGAGGTCGAGGCCGCGCTCGACGACGCGAACCTCGGCCGTCTGCTGGGGGTGTTCGAGCAGCTGCGCGAGTCCAGCCAGCTGATCGTGATCACCCACCAGAAGCGCACGATGGAGATCGCCGACGCGCTGTACGGCGTCTCCATGCGCCAGGACGGCGTCTCGGCCGTCGTGGGCCAGCGGATCTCCGAGCGCGCCGCGTCGTGACGGCCGCCGACGCGTTCGACGCTCTCGCCCCGCGGCTGCGCCGGTGGCCGGACGTGGAGGCGCACGACCTGGTCGCGGCCGACGCGAGCGATCGGCTCATCCTGTCGGAGGCCCGTCCGGCCGCCCAGGACGTCGTCGTGATCGGCGACCGGTACGGAGCGCTGACGCTGTCGCTGCTGGAGGCGGATCCGCGCGCCCGGGTGCGCGTGCATCAGGATGCGATCACGGGGGAGCGGGCGCTGCGGGCGAACGCGGAGCGTGTCGGCATCCCGCTGAACCGGGTCGCCTGGCACCCGCTGGACGCCTCACTCGCCGACGGCGCGCGCGCCGTGATGCTGCAGCTGCCGCGATCGCTCGACGCGCTCGACGAGATCGCGGGAGTCGTCGCCTCCGCCGCCGCGGACGATGTCCGGCTCGTCGCGGGCGGTCGGGTGAAGCACATGACGCCCGCGATGAACGACGTCCTGGGGCGGCACTTCGCGTCCGTCACGGCGAGCCGCGCCGCGAGCAAGTCGCGCGTGCTGCACGCGAGCGGCCCGATCCGCGCGACGAGCGATCAGTGGCCGCACGCGCAGCGGCATCCGGATCTCGGGATCACGGTGTGCGCGCACGGCGCCGCCTTCGCGGGGACGTCGATCGACATCGGCACGCGGTTCCTCCTGGGCTTCCTGCCCGACATGCGCGAGGCGACCGACGCGGTCGATCTCGCGTGCGGCACGGGCGTGCTCGCGACGATGCTCGCGACGTCGCGACCGGCCGTCCGGGTGCTCGCGACGGATCAGTCGGCGGCGGCCGTCGCATCGGCGCGCGCGACCGCCGCCGCGAACGGCGTGGCGGATCGCGTCGAGGTGGTGCGGGACGACGGGCTCGGATCGCGGCCGGACGCCTCGGTCGACCTCATCCTGCTCAACCCGCCCTTCCACTCCGGAGCAGCGGTGACCGACGCGATCGCCCCCAAGCTGTTCGCGGACGCCGCGCGCGTGCTGCGTCCGGGAGGCGAGCTCTGGTGCGTGTTCAACTCGCACCTCGGCTATCGCCCGATCCTCGAGCGCATGGTCGGTCCGACGCGTCAGGCGGGGCGGAATCCGAAGTTCACGGTGACGGTGTCCGTGCGGCGCTAAGGCCCACCGAGCGTCCCCGCACCCTGTCGATCAGCCGGCGAGGACGGCGGCGTAGAGCGCGCGGGTGCGATCGGCGATCTGCAGCCAGGAGAACTCGCGCTCTGCACGCCGGCGCCCCGCCTCGCCCAGTGTGCGCGCGCGATCCCTGTCCGACACCATGTCGGTGAGCGCGGCGGCGAGGTCGGACACGAACCGGTCGGGGTCCGTCGGGGTGCCCGTTCCGTCGTCGAGCTGCTCCAGCGGCACGATCGTGCCGGTCTCGCCGTGGGCGACGACCTCCGGGATGCCGCCGGTGCCCGTGCCGACGACGGGGGCGCCGCACGCCATCGCCTCCAGGTTCACGATGCCGAGCGGCTCGTAGACGGAGGGGCACACGAACGTGGTGGCCGCGCTGAGGAGAGCGCACAGCTCGTGCCGGGGCAGGTGCCGGTCGATCCAGACGATGCCCTGACGGCTCTCGCGCAGCTCGGCGACCAGCCCCTCGACCTCCGCCATGATCTCGGGGGTGTCAGGGGCGCCGGCACAGAGCACGAGCTGCACGTCCGGGGGCAGCAGTCGCGCCGCGCGCAGCAGGTACGGCAGGCCCTTCTGCCGCGTGATCCGTCCGACGAACACGACCGACGGACGATCCGGATCCACTCCGAGCGCGCGCACCGTGTCGGCGTCGTCGACGCGGTGCCAGGCGTCGAGGTCGATGCCGTTGTAGACGACCTTCACGCGCTCCGGGTCCAGGTCCGGGTACACCCGCAGCAGGTCGCGTCGCATTCCCTCGCTGACGGCGACGACCGCATCGGCGGAGGTCAGCGCGTCACGCTCTATCCAGCTCGACAGGCGGTAGCCGCCGCCGAGCTGCTCGGCCTTCCAGGGGCGCAGCGGTTCGAGGCTGTGCGCGGTCGCGACGTGCGGGACGCCGTGCAGCATCTTGGCGACGTGACCGGCGAAGTTCGCGTACCAGGTGTGCGAGTGCACGAGGTCCGTGCCCGCGACGTCGCGCGCGATCGCGAGATCCACGCCCATCGTCTGCAGCGCGCCGTTCGCCTCGCCGAGTCCGTCCGGCACCTCGTACGCGTGCACGTCGTGCTCGTCCCTGGGTGCGCCGAAGCACCGCACAACGACGTCGATGTCGCGCCGCAGGGCCTTGACGAGTTCGGCGACGTGGACGCCGGCGCCCCCGTAGATCTCGGGTGGGTACTCACGGGTGAGCAGGTCGACGCGCATGGTGTCAACCTAGTGGGATCCACGTCGTGGGGACACTAGGGTCAGCCCTATGGCAGCGGCTGCAACGAAGAAGGTGCTGGGGATCGTCCTCGCGGGCGGCGAAGGCAAGCGACTGATGCCATTGACACTCGACCGCGCCAAGCCGGCGGTGCCGTTCGGCGGTCACTATCGCCTGATCGACTTCGCGCTGTCGAATCTGATGAACTCGGGCCTGCGTCAGATCATCGTGCTGACCCAGTACAAGTCGCACAGCCTCGACCGCCACATCTCACAGCTGTGGCGCATGAGCGGGCTGTTCAACTCGTACGTCACCTCGGTGCCCGCGCAGCAGCGCCTCGGCAAGCGCTGGTACCTCGGCTCGGCCGACGCGATCCTGCAGAGCCTGAATCTCGTGTTCGACGAGAACCCCGACTACATCGTCGTCGTAGGGGCGGATCACGTGTACCGCATGGATTTCGAGCACATGCTGGACGCGCATATCGCGTCGGGCGCCGAGTGCACCGTGGCCGCGATCCGGCAGCCGATCACGCTCGCGGACCAGTTCGGCGTGATCGACGTGGATCCGCAGGATCCGTCGTGCATCCGCGAGTTCCTCGAGAAGCCCGCGCAGCCGCAGGGCCTGCCGGATTCGCCGGGCGAGGTGCTGGCCTCGATGGGCAATTACATCTTCACGAAGGATGCGCTCGTGGAGGCCGTGCGCGCCGACGGGGAGCGCACGGACTCGAACCATGACATGGGTGGCGACATCGTGCCGTACTTCGTGGAGAAGGGCACGGCGGGCGTCTACGACATGAAGAACAACGACGTGCCCGGCAGCACGGCGCGTGATCGGTACTACTGGCGCGACGTCGGGACGATCGAGTCGTACTTCGACGCGCATCAGGATCTGATCTCGGTGCTGCCGGTCTTCAATCTGTACAACAACGAGTGGCCGATCTTCAGCAGGCAGGACAACCTGCCGCCGGCGAAGTTCACCCGCGATGCGCGCGGCACGCTGAGCACCGTGATCGACTCGATCGTCTCGCTCGGCTCGGTCATCTCCGGCGCGCACATCGAGCGCAGCGTGCTGGGGCCGCGCACGGTCGTCGAGTCGGGAGCGATGCTGACCGACTCGATCGTTTTCGAGAACACGCGCGTCGCGGCGGGTGCCACGATACGCCGGGCGATCGTCGATAAGAGCGTCGTGATCGAGGCGGGCGCCGCGGTCGGCGTCGATGCCGCGCGGGACCGCGCTCGCGGCTTCATCGTGACCGACAGCGGCATCACGGTCGTCGGCAAGGGCGCGCGCGTCACGGCCGACTGAGCGCTGGCGCGGCTCGCGGCGCACGCCGACATAGAGTTGATCCCATGGCGGAGAAGTGGTCCCTGGGTCGTGCGCTGCGCGGCGTGTTCGTGCGTCCGACGATCGACGAGGACACGTGGGACACACTCGAGACCGCGCTGATCCAGGCCGACTTCGGACCGGACATCACGGAGCGGATCGTCGATCAGCTGCGTGACGACGTCGAGCGCTACCGCACGACGGATCCGCGCGACCTCAACCGCATGCTGAAGGAGACGCTCGAGGAGCGGTTCGCGAAGTACGACACGACCCTGAAGCTCACCGAGCGGCCCGCGGTCGTGCTGGTCGTCGGCGTGAACGGCGTCGGCAAGACCACCACGATCGGCAAGTTCGCGCACTTCCTCGGCCGGTATCAGCGCTCGGTCGTCGTGGGTGCCGCCGACACGTTCCGCGCCGCGGCCGTCGACCAGCTCGCGACGTGGGCCGAGCGCGGCGGAGCCGCGATCGTGCGCCCCGATCGCGAGGGCCAGGACCCGGCGTCCGTCGCCTTCCAGACGATCGACTACGCCAAGCGCACGGGCACCGAGATCGTGCTCGTCGACACGGCCGGTCGCCTGCACACCAAGGGCGGCCTGATGGACGAGCTCACCAAGATCCGGCGCGTGATCGAGAAGCAGGCGCCGATCAGCGAGGTGCTGCTCGTGCTCGACGCGACCACGGGCCAGAACGGCGTGATGCAGGCAGAGGCGTTCCTGCAGCACGCCGGCGTGACCGGCCTTGTGATCTCGAAGCTCGACGGCTCGGCGAAGGGCGGATTCGTGCTCGCCGTGCAGGAGCGCACGGGCATCCCGGTGAAGCTGCTGGGCCAGGGCGAGGGCATCGGCGACCTCACGGGCTTCACGCCCCACGTGTTCGTGCAGGCGCTCGTCGAGGGCGCCGTCGACTGAGGCGCGGCCCGCGCGCGGGAGCGCGTCAGACCTCGACGACCTCGCCCAGCACGACCGTGCGGTTCAGCGGCAGGTTGAAGTGCTCGGCCGCGTCGACCGTGATGCGCGACGTCGCGAGGAACAGCTTCTTGCGCCACGTCCTCATGCGCGGTTTGCGACCGGCGCGCAGCTCGATCCTCGACAGGTAGTAGATCGCCTCGTCCAGCTGCAGCCGGCCGCAGGCGGCCTTGGGACTCACGAGCGCGAGAGCACGCGGGACGTCGGTGACCTCGGCGTAGCCGAAGTGCACGGTGACGTGGGTGATGCCGTCGGTGGGATCGCCCAGGTCGTCGACTTCGACGCGGTGCCGAGATGCCACGCGGGGGACGGTCGCGATCTCCACGGACACCAGCACGATGTTCTGGTGCCGCACGTGGTTGTGACGGATGTTGTCGCGCAGCGCCAGCGGCACCTCCGTCTTGCCGCGATTGAGGAAGATCGCGGTGCCCGGGACCGTCACGATCTCGTGCGGACGGCTCTTGATCTCGTCCATGAACTCCGCCAGGGAGCCCTCCATTTTCGTGCGCTTGGCCGTCACGATGCTGCGGCCCTTCTGCCAGGTCGCCATGACCGTGAACGACGCCAGGGCGATCGCCAGAGGCAGCCACGCGCCGTGCAGGATCTTGGTCAGGTTCGCCGCGACGAACAGCAGCTCGAACGACAGGATCAGCACGAGGCCGCTCCACAGCAGCCAGCGCGGCGTCTTCCACGCGCGGAAGGCGACGTAGAAGAAGAGGATGGTCGTGATCGTGTTGGTGCCGATCGCCGTCATGCCGTACGCGTAGGCGAGCGCGGTCGAGCTCTGGAATGTGAGCACCAGGATCAGCACGGCCGCGAGGATGATGCCGTTCACCCACGGCACGTAGATCTGGCCATACGTATCCGTCGAGGTGTGCAGGATGCGCAGGCGCGGCAGGTAGCCGAGCTCGGCGGCCTGGGACGCGACCGAGAAGGCTCCGCTGATGACCGCCTGCGACGCGATGACGGTCGCGGCGGTGGCGAGGACGACCATCGGCACGCGCAGTGACTCGGGGATCAGCAGGAAGAACGGCGAGGCGAGCGCATCCCTGTCGTGCAGGATGAGAGCGCCCTGGCCCATGTAGTTGATCGTGACGGCGGGCAGCACGACGAACAGCCAGCCGATCGTGATCGGCCTGCGACCGAAGTGACCCATGTCGGCGTACAGCGCCTCGGCGCCGGTGAAGCACAGCACGATCGCCGCGAGTGCGAAGAACGCGTAGTGGAAGTGGCCGAGCAGGAACGTGATCGCGTAGGTCGGCGACAGGGCCACGAGGATGCCCGGCTCGAGCAGGATGCCGCCGATGCCGCACAGCGCGATCGCCGCGAACCAGACGGTTGTGACCGGGCCGAACAGGCGGCCGACCGCGTTCGTGCCGAACTTCTGCGCCGCGAACAGCACGACGATGATCACGACGACGATCGGGATGACGAACGGCTCGAGATCCGGGTTGACGATCTTGAGCCCCTCCACGGCCGACAGGACCGAGATCGCGGGCGTGATCATCCCGTCGCCGAGGAACAGCGAGGCGCCGAAGATGCCGAGCGCCGCGAGCACGCCCGTCACGCGCACCTGCCGCCTGGCCGCCCACGACCGCAGCAGCGTGATGAGCGCCATGATGCCGCCCTCGCCGTGGTTGTCCACGCGCATCGCAAGGGACACGTAGGTGAGTGTGACGATGATCATCATCGACCAGAAGATCAGCGAGACGACGCCGTAGACGTTCTCGGGATCGACGGGCACGGGGTGCGGATCGTCCGGGTTGAAGATCGTCTGCAGCGTGTAGATGGGGCTCGTGCCGATGTCGCCGAAGACCACGCCGAGGGCGCCGAGCACCAGGGCGAATCGGACGCGCTCGCGCACGGCGTGCGTGGTCGTCGTGCGGGTCGCGATGCGTTCGAGCAGCTGTGTCACGGAGGGCGAAATTACGCCGCCGTATGCGGCCTCCGGCCCGGCCGCACGGAATCCACACGTCGTGCGGGCGCATCCTCACGGAATCCTCACGCCGTGCGTCGCGGCCCTCCTGGCGAGCCGTCCGAAGGTCACGGAGGCCCGTGAGCCTCTCGCGCGGCGACACGCCCGGTCGCACCGCGAACCGGGCGATCTACCGTGCGGGTCCGCCTGCTGGTTTCATAGGGATATGGCGATCGAACACGACTTCTTCGGCCTTCTGGAGTCCGGCCCGGACGGCTCCATCTTCTGGTCTGAGAACGTCGAGCTCGGCGACCAGAACGTCACCGTCGACCTGACCGCGCCCGACCAGGAGGACGTCTCGCCGGCGGCGCTGGACGCGGCCGCCGCCATGGTGTCCGCCCTCGAGGAGCTCGACCGTCGAGGCCGCTCCGCGATGCTCAGCGAGGTCGACGACCGCGCGAGCGAGGTGACCGAGTACATCCTGATGCAGCAGCAGACGCTCGGGGACGAGCTGGAGGACCTCCTCGTCGACATCAGCGGCGATGCCGCGGTCGACATCATCCGCTCGCTTCAGCTGATGAGCATGACGATCCTCGCGGACGAGCACGGCGGCGAGGACCCGTTCGCGGTGCTCGAGTATGCGCTCGACCCGGATGCGGCCGACGACGTGCTGCTCGTGAACCTCGCGTCCGACGCCTCCGTTCTGTCGGTCACGAGCGCGGACTGAGGCTGGCCGCGACCAGCTCGCGCGTGAACGCGTGGGCGGGGCGGGAGAAGACCGCCTCGGTATCGCCCTCCTCCACGATGCGGCCGTGGCGCATCACGGCGACGCGGTCGCTGACGCGGCGGACGACGGCGAGGTCGTGGGAGATGAACACGATCGTGAGCTCCTCTTGGCGCTGCAGGTCGAGCAGGAGGTCGAGGATGCCGGCCTGGGTCGTGACGTCCAGGGCAGACACCGGCTCGTCGCACACGAGCACGTCCGGTCGCGCCGCGAGGGCGCGAGCGATCGCGACGCGCTGGCGCTGACCGCCCGAGAGCGACGCGGGCCTGCGACGCAGCATGGCGGCATCGAGTCCGACGCGTGCGAGTAGCGCGCCGGGCGCTGGCGCGTCGCCGCGGCGAGCGTGGCGCAGGATGCGCTCGACGCTGTGTCGCGGGTCGAAGGCCCCCAGCGGATCCTGCGGGACGAGCCGGGCGCGCACGTCCGATCGACGTGTCAGGTCGCCGGCGTCCGGCCGCTCGAGACCGAGCAGCAGCCGGGCGAGCGTCGACTTGCCGGATCCGGATTCGCCCACGATGCCGAGGACCTCGCCCCGGCGGACCGCGATGTCGACGTCGGCGACGGCTGCGACGGTGCCACCCGGGCCGGGGTAGCGGCGAACGAGCCCACGCGCGGCCAGCACGGGTTCGCCCCGCACAGACGAAGGAAGCGGCTTCGCACCGTGGGGGACGGCCGCCAGCAGCGCCCGGGTGACGGGGTGCTCGGGACGGGAGAGGAGGCGGGAAGCAGGGCCGCTCTCGACGATGAGACCGGCGTCGAGCACCGCGATGCGGTCGGCGATGCGCGCGACCGCCGCGAGATCGTGGCTGATGAGGATGAGCCCCGTGCCCTCGTCACGGAGGCGGCCCAGGAGACCGAGGACGCGGGCGGCCGTGGTGGCGTCGAGTGCCGTGGTGGGCTCGTCCGCCACGATGAGAGGGGCTCCCGCGACGATCGCCGAGGCGATGAGCGCGCGCTGCCGCATGCCGCCCGACAGCTCTCCCGGGCGCTGGCGCAGGCGCGCGCGGGCCTCGGAGCGCTGCGGCCCGCCGAGCGGAAGGCCCGCCGCGTCGAGCGCATCCAGCACGCGGGAGCGGCGCTCGCTCGCCGGCACGCGCCGCACCGCCAGCGCCTCGCCCACCTCCGCCCCGATCGTGCGCAGGGGATCGAGCGACTGCAGCGCGTCCTGCAGCACGAGCGAGACGCCGCCGCCGCGCACGGCGCGCCAGTGCCGCTCCGGAAGGCGACGCGCATCGCGCCCGCCCAGCTCGAACGCGTCGGCGGACACGCGCCCACCGTCGCGCCGGGACAGGCCGAGGATCGTGCGGGCCAGCACGGACTTCCCGGCGCCCGATTCGCCCACGATCGCGAGGACCTCGCCCGGCGCGACGTCGAGATCCACGCCGCGCAGCGCGGCGACGCCGCCGGGCATCGTGACGGACAGGTTCCGGATGCGCAGCAGGCTCACGACGCTCCCGCTCCCGAGGCGCGGCGTCCGAGCACGGTGAGCACGGTCGCCGTCGTGACGATCGCAAGTCCCGGCAGCACGGTCATCCACCACGCCGTCGTGATGTACACGCGTCCCGCGTTGAGCATCGCGCCCCACTCGGGCGAGGGCGGCAGTGCGCCCAGCCCGAGGAAGCTCAACGCCGAGACCCAGACGATCGCCTGACCCACTCCGAGCGTGGCCGTCGCGACGAGCGGCCACAGCGTGTTGGGCGCGATGTGCCGCACGAACACCGTGAGCGGGCCTGCCCCCTCATGGCGGGCGTAGGCGACGTAGTCGCTGCGCGCGACGCCGCGCACCCGGGCGCGCAGGATGCGCGCGTAGCCCGGCGCGGTCGCGACGCCGATCGCGAGGATCGACGCCTGGGTGCCCGGTCCGAGCACCGCGACCAGCAGCAGCGCGAGCACGAGCGTCGGCAGTGCGAACAGCACCTCCACGACGCGCGCGATCGCCGCATCCAGCCAGCGCGGACCCAGGGCCCCCGCGAAGCCGAGGACGAGGCCGGCCGCGATGCCGATCCCCGTCGCCGCCAGGCCGATGCCCGCCGACGCGGCTGCCCCGTGGATCACACGCGTGTACAGGTCGCGGCCCGACTCGTCCGTCCCGAAGGGGTGCGCCCAGGACGGGGGCGAGAACGCCTCCGCGGGCGCGATCCCGAGCGGATCGCCCGGGGCGAGCACGGACGGCGCGAACACCGCGACCAGGATCGCGATGAGCGCGATCGCCGCGACGACGCCCCCCGGCCCGAGCGTCCGCAGGGCGCGGCGCGCCGGCGCGTCGACGCCCGTCACGAGCCCACCGCCAGCTCGGGCGTCCGTTCGACGGCGTGCGCCGTGCGCGCGCGGCGCAGACGCGGGTCGACGAGCAGCTCGACAGCGTCGACGACCGTGACGACGAGGACGTACAGCACAGCGACGACCACGACCGAGCCGATCACGACGGGCACGTCGCGGCTCATCGCGGCATCGAGCAGCAGGCGCCCGAGTCCCGGGCGGGCGAACAGCGACTCCACGACGACCGCACCGCTCAGCAGGTGCCCGAACGCCCAGCCCGACAGCGACAGCGCGGGAAGACTGGCGTGCCGCAGCGTGTGGTGCAGCAGCACGCGCGACTCGCTCGCCCCGCGGGATCGGGCGGTGGTGGCGAACGGCGCGCGATCCGCTTCCCGCAGCGCATCGCGCGACAGCTGCGCGAGGAAGCCCGCGATCGGGATCGCCAACGTCACGACAGGCAGGATCAGTCCCGCCGGATCGCCGCCGCCGCTGGTGGCGGGGAGGATCCGCAGCGAGGCCGCGAACACCAGGATCAGCACGGCGCCGAGCCAGAACTGCGGCATCACGGTCGCGACGAGCTCGAGCCCGCGCACGCCAGCGACCACCGCGCGGCCGACCGGACCGCGGGCCGTGGCGGCGATCGTGGACCCCGCCAGCGCGAGCGTCCAGGCGAGCAGCAGGGCGAGCGCGGCGAGCAGCAGCGTCCCGGGGAGCTGGGCCGCGATCAGGTCGGAGACCGGCTGCCGTCGCGCGTACGAGTCGCCGAGCTGGAACGTCGCCACGCGCCATAGCTGCGTCAGGTACTGCAGGATCAGCGGCTGATCGAGTCCGTACTCCTCACGGGCCTGGGCGACCGCCTCCGGACCGGCCTGTGACCCCGGGCCGCCCAGGATCGCCTCGAGCGGATCGCCCGACGCGCGCAGCGCGAAGAAGACGACCGTCGCGACGATCCAGACGACGAGCAGCGCGGATCCGACGCGCCCCGCGATCCAGCGCGCGACGGACCGGATCCGCGCCGGGTCTCGTCTCCCTCGCGTCGGCCGGTCGTTCGACGCGGAGCGCGACGCCTCAGCCGGCGATGCGCGCATCGACGAACGTCGGCGTCGCGACGGTGCCGAGCGTGGTGACGCCGGTCACGCCGCGCGTGAGGAAGTGGTTCTGCTGGTCGTACAGCGGCAGCACCGTGAAGCTCTCGAGCACGCGCTGCTGCGCCTGGGCGTACAGGTCGGCGCGCGCGGACTCGTCCTGCGTCGCCGACGCCTGGTCGAGCAGCGCGTCGAGCTCCGGATCGGACAGCTGCGCGTGGTTCGCGAAGTATCCCGAGGGCGCGGGCACGATCGCGTCGGAGTGGTAGAGCACGCGCAGCACCTCGGCGCCCACGCGGGTGTACGGCGCGCTCACGGCCTCGTACTCGTTCGCGCCCAGCACGCCGTACCAGGTCGACAGGTCGACGGGGGAGAGCTCGACGTCGAAGCCGACCTCCGCGACGTTCGCCTGGATCTGCTCGAAGAGCGACTGCTCGGCGGCGACCGACTGGTTCGTGCTCACGGGGAAGCGCACCGTGAGGCGAGCGCCGTCCTTCATGCGGGTGCCGTCCTCGTCCTTCTCGGTCCAGCCGGCCTCGTCCAGCAGGGCGTTCGCCTGGTCCGGGTCCGTCGCGAACAGCGACTCGTCGGACACCGCCATGGGCTCGGAGCTGCCGAGCGGCGAGTACGAGCGCGTGACCGTGCCGAGGTAGAGGGCCTCGATGCCGGGGTTCGGGTCGGCGGCGCGGATGAACGCTTCGCGCACGCGGGCGTCGTCGAACGGCGCCTGCCCGGCGTTGAGCTCGATGCGGTTCACCGAGCCCGGGCGCGGGGCGTCGATGTGCGTGATCTCGTCGCCCTGCTCGGCGGCCACGATCGCGTCGGGCTGCGGGTTGTCGATCACGTGCACCTCGCCCGACGTGAGCGCGGCCTGGCGCGTGGCGGCATCCGGAATGAAGCGCCACACGATCTCGTCGAGGTGCGCGGCGCCCTGGTTCTCGGTTTGCTGTCCGGGGGTCGCGTAGTCGTCGTTGCGCGTGAGCGTGATCTGCTGCTGCGGCACCCACTCCTCGACCACGAACGGGCCGGTGCCGATGGGAGCGGCGCAGTTCTCCTCCATGCCGCGCGCGATGCCGGCGGGGGACTGGATCGCGGTCCAGGGCATGCTGAGCGACTCCAGCAGCGCCGAGTCGGGCTCGGACATGTGCATGCGCGCGTGGGTGTCGTCGACGACCTCGACCTCGGCGATCTTGGACACCGCGAGATACCCCGTGGAGGAGGCGGTCTCGGGATCCTGCAGGTGCTCGATGTTGACCTTGACGGCCTCGGCATCGAGCGGGGTGCCGTCCGTGAAGGAGACGTCGCCCTGAAGTGTGAAGTCCCAGGTCAGGCCGTCCTCGGAGACCTCCCACTCCTCGGCGAGCCAGGGAGTGATGGCGCCGTCGGCGTCGCGGCCGACGAGCGGCTCGAGGTACTGCGAGCTGATCAGCGCCTGCGGGTAGTTGCCGCCGACGTGCGGGTCGAGGCACGTCGGCTCGGCGTCGCCCGTGGCGTAGACGAGCGTGCCGCCTTCCTGTGGCTCGGAGCTGGGCCCGGCCTGTCCGGTCGAGGGGGCGCACGCGGTGGCGATCAGCGCGACGGAGGAGGCGAGGACGAGGGCGGGCAGCGCGCGACGGAGCATGAGGACCTTTGTGAGGGGATGTGCTGTGGCGGCCGGTGTAACCGGACTGCGTCCAAGAATACGCCCGCCGGGGAGCGGTGGGCGCGGGCGGTCAGCCCTCGGCGCCGTGCACGGTGGCGCGCCAGGCGGTGAGGACGTCGGCTGTGGGGGCATCTACGCGGACCGCGGTGACGTTCCCGGCGCCGATGTCCTCGATGAGAGAGAACGTGCCCCGCTCGCACCGAAGCTCGTTGGTCTCGGCGGCGTGGGTGGTCGGCGATCCGGTGATCTCGGCCTCGATCGAGATCGTCGCCTTACCGAAGCAGGTGATGTCGATCCGGTCGACGGTCACCGGGGTCTCGAAGGTGACCGTGGTGCCCTCCGGCTCCGCGTCGTCATCCTGCGACGGGGCGTCGGGTCCCGCCTGGCCGCTGAGGGAGGCGAGCAGGTCGGACGCCTCCGCGGGCTCGTCGTCGAGCCACGCCTGCACCTCCCTCGGGTCGGGTTGGGCGGGGGCGCAGCCGGTCAGGGCGGCCGATGCGACGGCCAGCGCGAAGACGGCGACGGCAGCACGGGCGTTCATGATAGGAGCGTAGCGGCCGGCCGCGCGATCAGGACGACGCGGCGTGCTGCGGCATGTCCTTGATGTGGTTCGTGATGCGGACCGTCGAGCAGCGGCGTCCCTCGTCGTCCGTGATGACGATCTCGTGCACCGCGACCGTGGTGCCGAGGTGCAGCGGCGTGCAGACGGCGGTGACGTGACCGGACGTGGCGGATCGCGTATGCGTCGCGTTCACGTCGACGCCGACCGCGAGGCGCCCCGGGCCGGCGTGCAGGTTCGCCGCGACGGAGCCGAGCGACTCGCCGAGCACGACGTACGCGCCGCCGTGCACGAACCCGACCGACTGGCGGTTCCCGTGCACGGGCATGCGGGCGACGGCCCGCTCGACCGTGAGCTCGAGGAACTCGATGCCCATCTTCTCCGCGAGCTCACCCGGACCCTGCTGCGCCACGAAGTTCATGAGAGCCCCCGGAGCGCCCCGCCGCCGAATGCCGGCGTGCGCTTCTGCTGGAAGGCCGCGAAGCCCTCGCGGTAGTCATCGGTGTCGCACAGCGCGGCCTGCGCGCGGTTCTCGTCGGACATCGACCGCCACAGGCCCACGCGGTCGTCGCGCAGCGATGCGATCAGGCGCTTCGAGGCGACGAACGCCTGCGTCGGGCCGGCGGCTGCGCGCGCCGCCGCGGCACGCGTCTCCGCCACGACCTCGTCGTCGGCGACGGCGCGGGAGAACAGGCCGAGGGCGACCGCTTCGGCCCCGGAGATCAGCCGGCCGGAGTAGATCAGATCGAGCGCGCGATGCGCGCCGAGCCGCTCGAAGAACAGCGCGTGCCCGCCCGAGTCGAGCGTCGCCCCGAGGTTCGCGAACGGGCTGCCGATCTTCGCCGACTCGGCCACGTAGACGACGTCGGTCGCGATGAGCAGGCCGAGCCCGACGCCCACGCAGGCCCCGTGCGCGGCGCCGAAGGTGGGCGCGGGGAACTGCGCGATCCGGCGCATGACGGGCTCGACGCGCCCTTCGAGATATCCCAGCACGTCGTCCTCGCGCGGGTCGACGCCTGAGATGTCGCGTCCCGCGCAGAACGCGCGTCCCTCACCGCGCAGGACGAGCGCTCGCACGCCGGCCCGCTCGGCCTCGGCATAGGCCTCCGCCAGGTCGTCGAGGTCCTCCGGCCTCAGTGCGTTCCGCCGCTCGGGCGCGCGCAGCGCGACCTCCGCGACGTCGTCCTGGATCGTGAGCTCGATCATCCGGTACTCCCTCGGTCGGGCATGGCGGGTCAGACGTCGTAGTCGACGACGACGCGGTCGGACGTGGGATGGGACTGGCACGTGAGGACGTACCCGCGGTCGATCTCGTCCGGCTCGAGCGCGAAGTTCTCGCGCATCGAGACGTTGCCCTCGACCAGGCGCGCGCGGCACGTGCCGCACACCCCGCCCGCGCAGGCGAACGGCACATCCGGCCGGACGCGCAGCGCGGCGTTCAGGATCGACTCGTTGGCGTTGATCGGGCTGTCCACCGATGCCGACGTGCCGTCCAGCGTGAAGTCGATCCGATGCGTTCTCTCGTCCGCCTGGGCGGCGACGGAGCGGCCGCGCGGGGGAGCGGCATCACCCGGCTCCCCGGTCGTGAACAGCTCGAAGCGGATGTGGGCCGGGTCGACGCCGTGCTCCTCGAGCAGGTCGCGGCACAGCTGCACGAGCTCGAACGGGCCGCACAGCGCCCATTCGTCCACGGTGCGCGGTGGGATCAGGCAGGTCAGGATCGTCCGCAGCTTCGCCTCGTCGAGCCGCCCGGAGAGCAGGGGTGCCGTGCGCTGCTCGCGCGAGAGCACATGGTGCAGCGCGAGGCGGTCGGGGAAGCGGTCCTTCAGATCCGCGAGCTCCTCGATGAACATCACGTCGAGCGACGAGCGGTTCGTGTACAGCAGCGTGAAGCGTCCGCTCGCGCTGTCCTCGAGGATCCGGTGCGCCATCGTGATCACGGGGGTGATGCCGGATCCGGCGGCGATGCCGACGACGTGGCGGCCCTCGAGCTGGTGGAGATTCGACGTGAACGTGCCCTGCGGGCTCATGACGTCGAGCTCGTCGCCGGGCCGCAGCGCGCTGTGCACCCAGCGCGAGAACAGTCCCTGCTCGTCGCGCTTGACCGCGACCGAGATGCGGCCGGGCACCGGCGGGCGGCAGATCGAATACGAGCGGCGCACCTCCTCCCCGTCGATCAGGGCGCGCAGTGCCAGGTACTGGCCCGGGAGGTAGCCGTAGTCCTCCTCGAGCTCCGGCGGCACCTCGAAGGTGACCTCGACGCTCGTGGGGGTGAGGGATCGGACATCCCGCACGCGCAGGCGATGGAATACCGCGCGCCGCCTCAGGGGAGCGCCGACGGGTGCGGCCGGCATCAGTGCACCTTGAAGAAGTCGAAGGGCTCCTGGCAATCGAGGCACTCGTACAGCGCCTTGCATGAGGTCGATCCGTAGCGGGACACCTCGCGCGTGTGCAGCGACGAGCACCGCGGGCACTTCACGCCCAGCGTCACCGGGATCGGGCCGCGGCGCACCGGCGCGCGGCCGTTGGGCGGCGCGATGCCGTACCGCTCGAGCTTGGCCTTGCCGTCATCGCTCATCCAGTCGGTCGTCCAGGCGGGGGACAGCGTGAACGACACGTCCACGCGCTCGTACCCTGCGGCCGTGAGCTGCAGGATCACATCGTCGCGCATCTGCTCGATAGCCGGGCAGCCCGAGTAGGTGGGTGTCAGGACGACCTCCGCGCGCCGGCCATCGGAACGCACGGATCGCAGAACGCCCAGATCGGCGATCGTGAGCACGGGCACCTCCGGGTCGGCGACGCGGGCGGCGATGTCCCACGCGTCGGCCGATGCGGCATCGACGGGCCGCACTCCCGAGGAGACCGCGGTCACCACGTCGCCCCCGGGTGCCGCCGGGCGAGCCACTGCATCTCGGCGAGGAGAAAGCCGAGGTGCGCGCTGTGACGCCCTCGCCGCCCCTGCGCCATAGCGGGCTTGACGGTCGGGCGCTCGAGCTGCGCCTCGGCGAGCACCGCGTCGATCACGGCGTCGAAGCCCGCGCGCAGAGACGACGGTCGCGGCGCCGCGTCGCCCAGCCGGACGTGCAGGTCGTCGTCCGTGAACAGCTCGTCGACGTAGGGCCACAGGTCCGTGAGCGAACGGATGATCCTCGCCCGCGACTCGTCCGTCCCGCCGGCCAGGCGCAGCGTCCACTGCACGGCGTGGTCCCGGTGATAGGCGACCTCGCGCGCGGCCTTCTCGGCGATCGCACGCAGGCCCGCGTCGGTGCTCGCCGTCAGCGCGTCGTAGAGCTCGACCTGGAAGGCGGAGACGAGCAGCTGTCGCGCGATCGTGTCGCCGAAGTGGCCGTTCGGCTGCTGCACGAGCCAGCAGCAGCGGAAGTCGGGCTCGTCGCGCCCGTACGCGAGGTCGTCCTCGGAACGGCCGGATTCCGTCCCGGCATAGCGGAGGAGGGCGCGGGCATGCCCGAGCAGGTCGAGGGCGATGTTGCCGAGGGCGAGGTCCTCCTCGAGCTCCGGCGCGCGGGAGATCCACCAGCCCAGCTGCTGCGACAGGATGAGCGCGTCGTCGCCCAGGCGCATCGCGTACTCGGCGACGTCAGGGGAGGCGACCCCACCCGATCCGGGAAGCTCGTCCGCGAGGTCGAGCGCGACGACCTCCACGTCGCCGTGATGGTCGACGCCGTGCGCGGGTCCGACCACCGTCACAGGTGCTTCACCCCCTCGGCGCGCGTGTAGTACACGGCATGGCGGTAGTTCTTGCCGGCGGGGGACTCGAAGAACGCGCCCTTCGCGTCGGGGTCGCTCGTCGTGATGGCGGCGGCGGGCACGACCCAGATGGACACGCCCTCGCCCCGACGGGTGTACAGGTCCCGCGCGTTGCGCAGCGCCATCTCCTCGTCGGGCGCGTGCAGCGAGCCGACGTGCACGTGGCTCAGGCCGCGGTTGGCGCGCACGAACACCTCCCACAGGGGCCAGGTCTCGGCGGGCGACTCTCCGGGGGTCGACATCCTCGTCTCCTCGTGCTCGAGCGGTCACGCCGCGAAGCGCGACTTCTCCTGCTGCTTGCGCGCGTAGGCGGCGGCTGCCTCGCGCACCCACGCCCCGTTCTCGTGCGCCTCGCGACGGTGCCGCAGGCGCGCGGTGTTCATCGGTCCGCGCCCGTCGAGCACCGTTTGGAACTCGTCCCAGTCGATGGGGCCCGTCACCCACCGGCCCTGTGCCTCGTCGAAGCGCAGGTCCTTGTCGGGGCACTCGAGTCCGAGCGCCTCGAATTGGGGCACCAGCATGCCGACGAATCGCGAGCGCAGCTCGTCGTTCGAGAACCGCTTGATCTTCCACGCCATCGACTGGGCCGAGTTGGGGGAGTCGTCGTCGGGCGGGCCGAACATCATGATCGACGGCCAGTACCAGCGGTCGACCGCATCCTGCGCCATGCGCTTCTGCTCCGGTGTCCCCTGCGACAGCGCGAGCAGGATCTCGAATCCCTGCCGCTGGTGGAACGACTCCTCCTTGCAGATGCGCACCATGGCTCGGCCGTACGGCCCGTACGACGCGCGGCACAGCGGCACCTGGTTGCAGATCGCTGCGCCGTCGACCAGCCAGCCGATCGCCCCCATGTCGGCCCAGGTCGGCGTCGGGTAGTTGAAGATCGACGAGTAGCGCGCCTTGCCGTCGATCAGGGCCTGCGTCATCTCGTCGCGTGTGATGCCGAGCGTCTGGGCGGCCGAGTAGAGGTACAGTCCGTGGCCGGCCTCATCCTGCACCTTCGCCATCAGGATCGCCTTGCGCCTCAGGCTCGGAGCGCGTGTGATCCAGTTCGCCTCCGGCTGCATGCCGATGATCTCCGAGTGCGCGTGCTGCGAGATCTGCCGGATCAGCGTGCGGCGATACGCGGCGGGCATCCAGTCGCGTGGCTCGATGCGCTGATCCGCCTCGATCAGCGCTTCGAACTCCTGCTGCGCCGCGAGCTCGTCGGCGGTCGGGGCGTCTGTCGTCGTCGACATCGCGGGCCTCCTCGATTCGGAATTACTGACCGAACATTCAGTGAGTATACTCGCCTCAGATCGGCCCGCAATGACAGCGGATCCCGGGGCGCGAGGGAGCGTGGATGAGTCCGGAGCAGCAGGTGCAGACCTTCGAGAGCGCGATCGCGCCGGATCCCGCCTGGCGCGCCACGACCATGGCGCCGACGGATCACACGAAGCAGCACTTCGGCATCGGGATCGTCGAGCTCGAGCCCGGGCGCGCGGTGCTCACGATGACCGTGCGCGACTGGATGGCGAACGGCTTCGGCATCACGCACGGCGGCATGGTCTTCACCCTGGCCGACACCGCGTTCGCGTACGCCTGCAACGAAGGCGAGGACATGGTCGTCGCCCAAGCCGCCGACATCACCTTCCTGCGCGCCACGCATGAGGGCGACGTCCTCACCGCGACCGCCGAGCGTCGCTGGATCGGCGGGCGCAACGGCATCTACGACACCACCGTGACGGACGAGGCCGGTCGTGTCGTGGCGGAGTTCCGCGGCCGGTCCCGCGCGATCCCCGCCCCGCCGATTCCTCCGACGACGAAGGAGCAACCATGACCGACATCCTGCCCGTCCGCTCGGCGCCGCCCGCGGCAGCCGCCGATCCGGAGACGATGGATCGCGCGACGCTGCAGGCGCTGCAACTCGAGCGGCTGCGGTGGACGGTGCGCCACGCGTACGAGAACGTGCCGCTGTATCGCGAAAAGTTCGACGCCGAGGGGATCGGACCGGATGACATCCGCTCGCTTGCCGACGTCGAGCGCCTGCCGTTCACGACCAAGGAGGACCTGCGCGGCGCGTATCCGTTCGGGATGTTCGCGGTGCCGATGGATCAGGTGCGTCGGGTGCACGCCTCATCCGGCACGACGGGGCGTCCGACCGTCGTCGGCTACACCGAGGACGACCTCGACCGGTGGGCGCAGCTGATCGCGCGGTCGCTGCGAGCGGCAGGCGTCCGGCCGGGCTGGAAGGTGCACAACGCGTACGGGTACGGCCTGTTCACGGGCGGTCTCGGCGCGCACGCAGGTATCGAGAAGCTGGGGTGCGTCGTGATCCCCGTGTCGGGAGGGCAGACAGCGCGGCAGGTGCAGCTGATCCGCGACTTCGAGCCCGACGTCATCATGTGCACGCCCAGCTACCTGCTGACGATCGCCGATGCGTTCGAGGAGCAGGGGCTCGATCCGCGAGCGACCTCGCTCAAGGTGGCGATCTGCGGGGCCGAGCCGTGGACGAACGAGATGCGCCGCGAGCTGGAGCGCCGGATGGGTCTGAAGGCGGTCGACATCTACGGCCTGTCCGAGGTCATGGGGCCGGGCGTCGGGCAGGAGGCCGTGGCGACGCAGGACGGGCCGCACATCTGGGAGGACCACTTCCTCCCGGAGGTCATCGACGACGACCTCCGGCGCGTCGCCGACGGTGAGCGGGGCGAACTGGTCTTCACGACCCTGACCAAGGAGGCCTTCCCGGTCATCCGGTACCGCACGCGGGACCTCACGCGGCTCCTGCCCGGTACGGCGTTTCCCGCTATGCGCCGCATCGAGAAGATCACGGGGCGCAACGACGACATGATCATCCTGCGCGGGGTCAACCTGTTCCCGACGCAGATCGAGGAGATCGCGCTCGAGATCGAGCACCTCACGCCGCACTTCGTGCTCGAGCTGACCAAGCGCGGCCGGATGGACGAACTGACGGTGAAGATCGAGTGCACGCCGGGCATCGAGCGGCACACGAGCGAGTCGGCGGCGCTGATCCTGCAGCTGCGCATCAAGGAGCGGATCGGCACCACGGTGGACGTGGAGATCGTGCCCACCGGCTCGCTGCCGCGCTCCGAGGGCAAGTACAAGCGCGTGTACGACCTGCGCTCGCAGGAGTGAGGCGACCCTGCGGCAGGATGGAGCGATGACCTCGACGACGGACGCCGCGCCGGCCCGCCGCGGGCGCCCCGGGTACGACCGCGACGGCATGCTCGCGGTGATCGTGGCGGCGTTCAACGACCACGGCTACGACGCGACGTCGCTCGGCATCATCGCGCAGCGGCTCGGGCTGTCGAAGTCGGCCGTGTACCACCACTTCTCCTCCAAGGAGGAGATGCTCGAGCTCGCCCTCGAGAAGGCGCTGGGCTCGCTGCAGGAGGTGTTCGACTCGCCCGAGGCGAGCGAGGGTCCGGTGGATCTGCGCATCCGGCACGTCCTGCGCGGAGCCGTCACGGTGGCATGCGAGCGGCTGCCGTACCTGACGCTGCTGCTGCGCCTCCGCGGCAACACGGACGTCGAGCGCGAGGCGATGCAGCGGCGTCGCGCGCTCGATCTGCGCCTGCGTCGGCTGTTCGAGCTGGCGCGCGACGAGGGGCAGCTGCGCGACGACATGGATCCGGGCGTCGCCGAGCGCCTGACCTTCGGCATGGTCAACTCGATCGTGGAGTGGTACCGCCCGGACGGTCCGCTGAACCCCGATCAGCTCGCCGACGCGGTCGTCGCGTTCGTGCGCAGCGGGCTGCGCGTCAGCGAGAGCCGCGACTTCCGCTGATCCGCGGGCGCGCTCGCGCCGGACTTGTCCCGATGTGCCGGTATTCGGCCGCGAATTCCGGCACAACGGGGCATGTCGCTCAGACGGCCACGGGGATCGGCGACTTCGACACCAGGGTGAGGACGTCGTAGGTCGCGACGGGCTCGTCCCTCTGGTTCGTCAGCACGGCGTCCCAGTGCACCTCGCCGTACTCGTCGGTCTCGCGCGGGATGATCTGCTTCGCCGTGAGCGCGACGCGGATGCGGTCTCCGGGCGAGACGGGCGTCAGGAAGCGCAGGTTCTCGAGGCCGTAGTTGGCCAGGACGGGGCCCGGCTCGGGGTCGACGAACAGGCCGGCCGCGAACGACACCAGCAGGTAGCCGTGCGCCACGCGCCCCGGGAAGAACGGGTTCGCGGCGGCGGCGTCCTCGTCCATGTGGGCGTAGAACGTGTCGCCCGTGAACGCGGCGAAGTGCTCGATGTCGTCGAGCGTCACCTCGCGCTCCTGCGACACGACCTGGTCGCCGATCCGCAGCTCCTCGAGCGACTTGCGGAACGGGTGCACACCGTCCGACGTCGCGCGCGCGCCCGTGTGCCACACGCCCGTCACCGCGGTGAGCATCTCGGGGGAGCCCTGGATCGCCGTACGCTGCATGTAGTGGAACACGCTGCGGATGCCGCCGAGCTCCTCGCCGCCGCCTGCGCGACCCGGACCGCCGTGAACGAGCATCGGCAGGGGAGATCCGTGCCCGGTCGAGGACCGCGCGTCGTCGCGGTCGAGCAGCAGCATGCGCCCGTTCGCCGCGGCCGTGCGGCGCGTCAGGTCGGCGACGAACGCCGGATCGCCGGACGCCACGCTCGTGACGAGCGAGCCGCCGCCGCGCACGACGAGATCGGCGGCCTGTTCGGGCGTCTCGTACGCGAGCAGCGACGCGACGGGCCCGAAGGCCTCCGTGTCGTGTGCGCGCTCCGCGGTCGGGTCGGAAAATCGCAGCAGGATGGGCGACAGGAACGCGCCGTGCTCCTCGGGGGCCTCCGTCGAGCCGATGACGAGTTCGCCGCCGCCGTCGAGCAGTGTGCGCACCTGGCGCAGCACCTCCTCGCGCTGCTCGAGCGATGCCAGAGCCCCCATCGTGACGCCGTCGGACCGCGGGTCGCCCACGACGACCTTGTCGGCGATCCTGCTCCGCACGGCCTCGACGACATCGTCGGCGACCATGCCGGGCACGATCGCGCGCCGGATGGCCGTGCACTTCTGACCGGCCTTGGCGGTCATCTCGGTCACGAGCTGGCGCACGTAGGCGTCGAACTCCGGGGTGCCGGGCGCGGCGTCGGGGCCGAGCACCGAGGCGTTGATCGAGTCGGTCTCGGCGTGGAAGATCACGCCGCCGCGCTGGACCGCGTCATGGCGGCGCAGGCTGTCGGCGGTCGACGCGGATCCGGTGAACGACACCACATCGCCCAGCCGCGTGTGCGCGAACAGCTCGCGCACGGATCCCGTCACGAGCTGGACGGATCCGGCAGGCAGCAGGCCGGAGTCGACCATGATCCGCACGAGGTGCTCGGTCACGTACGCCGTGGGCGTGGCGGGCTTGATGACGCTCGGCATGCCGGCGAGGAACGCCGGAGCGAGCTTCTCGAGCGGTCCCCACACCGGGAAGTTGAACGCGTTGATCTGCACTGCGACACCGGGCAGCGTCGTGCGGATGTGGCGGCCGAGGAACGAGCCGTCCTTCGCCAGCACCTCGAGCGGCCCGTCCAGCTGCACCCTCGTGTGGGGGGACGGCGTGTTCGGCAGCTCGCGGCGACCCTTGCTGGAGTAGGTGAACAGCACGCCGATGCCGCCCTCGATGTCGACCCATGAGTCGTTCTTCGTCGCCCCGGTGCGGTACGACAGCTCGTACAGCTCCTCCTTGCGCTCCTGCAGCACGAGCGCGAGTCGCTTCAGGATCAGCGCGCGCTGGTGGAAGGTGAGCGCGCCGAGGCTGCCCTGGCCCACCGTGCGCCCGTAATGGAGCACGGCGCCGAGATCGAGGCCGTCGCTCGACACCGTCGCGACCACCTCGCCGGTCGACGCGTCGCGCACCTCCGCACCGGTCGTGCCGTCGGCGGGCCGCCACCAGGCGTCCTGCACGTAGCTCTGCAGCATGCGGTTCATCGTCCGTCCTCCCATTCGTAGAAGCCCCGCCCGGTCTTGCGTCCAAGACGCCCCTCGGCGACCATGTCGCGCAGCAGCCGCGGCGGGGAGAACCGTGGGCCGAGTTCCCGTTCGAGCTGCTCGGCGATGCCCAGCCGCACGTCGAGGCCGACCAGGTCGGTCGTCTTGAGCGGGCCGCTCGCGTGGCGGTAGCCGAGTTCCATCGCGAGGTCGATGTCGGCGGGCGACGCGACGCCCTCCTCGACCATCCGGATCGCCTCCATCGCGATCGCGACTCCCAGCCGGCTCGAGGCGAAGCCGGGGGAGTCCTTGACCGTGATCGGCGTCTTGCCGAGCGCACGCACCCAGCCGGCCGCGGTCGCGGGAAGGTCCGCGGCGGTATGGGCCCCGACGACGACCTCGACGAGCGCGGACGTCGGAACGGGATTGAAGAAGTGCATTCCGACCAGGCGCTCGGGGCGCTCGAGCACCTCGGCCAGCCGCGCCAGGGGGATGGATGAGGTGTTGGACGCGAGGACCGCGTCGGCCGCGAGCGGCGCCTCCACGCGGGCGAGCGCGTCGCGCTTGAGATCGAGGTCCTCGGGCACCGCTTCGATGACCAGGCTGTGCAGCCCGAAGGCCGCGGGGTCGGTGGCGACGGTGAGTCGACCGCGCAGTGCGGCGGCGCTGCCCGCGAAGCCTCGCGCGATCGACGTGTCGATGGTGCGGCCGATGCGCTCCCGGGCGGCGTCGGCGGCGTGCAGGTCGCGTTCGACGACGGTGACCTCGGAGCCGGCGAGGAGGAACGCGTGCGCGATGCCGGCCCCCATGCGTCCGCCGCCGAGCACGCCGACGCGGGCGGGCGTGATGTCGGTCACCTCGCCGTCTTCCGCTCGAGGAAGGCCGTCATCCGGCGCTCCTTCTCGGGGCTCTCGAAGAGCACGGCCTGCTCCTCCAGGTCGATCGCGGGGTGCGCGTCACGGGATGCGAGCAGCGCGCGCTTGGTGGCCTGCGTCGCTGCCGGATCCAGCGCGGCGATGCGGGCGGCGATCCGCTCCGCCTCCTCGAGCGCCGGCTCGGGTTCGAGCACGCGCGTCACGAGCCCGGCCGCGAGCGCCTCGTCCGCGTCCAGCAGACGCCCTGTGAGCAGGATCTCCGCGGCGAGCGGCTCTCCGACGATGTCGCGCAGGCGCCAGGTCGCGCCGGCCGCGGCGATGATCCCGAGCCCCGTCTCCGGGTTGCCGATCCTCAGGCGCGGCGTGCCGATCCGGATGTCCGCCGCATAGGCGAGCTCGGCGCCGCCCCCGAGCGCGTAGCCGTCGACCACGGCGATGACCGGCATGGGCAGCGCGCGCACGCGCGCGAAGCAGTGCGTGTTGATGCCTGCACGCGCGTCGGCGGCGCGGCGTTCACGCAACTGCGCGATGTCGGCCCCCGCGGCGAACGTGCCGTCCGCGCCCGTCAGGATCAGCGTGCGCGGGTCGCGCTCGAGCTCGGCGCACAGCGCGTGCAGCGCGTCGATGAGCTCCTGATCGATCGCGTTGCGCTTGGCAGGACGGTCCAGCGTTGCACGCACGTGCGTGTCGTGCGCCTCCACGCGCAGGGTCTGGCTCACCCGGGTGACCTCCTCGTCGTCCCGCTCGCGTGCCCATTTCCTGACCGATCGGTCGGTTATGAGGTCAGGATAGGCGGCGAGCGTGACGCGGCGCAAACGCCGCGCCCTACGCTGGGACCATGACCTCTGCGCGCGCCGGCCGCCCCAAGGCCTCATCGCGCGAGACGCTCGCGGAGGCGGCCAGCGAGCTGTTCCTCGAGAAGGGGTACGAGGCGACATCCATCGCGGAGATCGCGGCCCGTGCCGGTGTCAGCCGCTCGAGCTTCTTCAACTACGCGGCGTCCAAGGGGGCGCTGCTGTGGGGCGGGTTGGACGAGCGCCTCGAGGTCCTGGAGCGCCTCCTCGATCACGCCTCGCCGCGCGAGGCGGTGTGCCGGATCGCCGACGGCTTCGCGCCCGACGCGCTCGCCCTCGCGTACGCGAACGCCGAGGCGATGGGACTTGCGGCCGAGCTCGAACGGGAGGCGGCCCTGCGCCGCGCCCGCGTCGGCCGCGCGGTCGCGCGCGCTCTGCGCGCACGCGGAACCGACGCGCTGGCGGCGGACGTCGCGGGCGCGGCGTACGGTGGCGCGCTGCTGGCGGCCATCGAGCGGTGGTCGCTGTCCGGCCCCGGTCGCAGCGACCTCGCCGCGACGCTCGTCGCCGCGCTCGACTCGATCCGCGACATCCCGCTCGACTGAGTCCCACCACGCGGCTGGATCCACCCCGTGGCTCGAATCCACACCCCGTGGCTCGATGGAGTTCCAAACCACATGGCCTGACCGAGATCACATGCTTCGGGGCGCGAGAACCATGTGGTTTCGTTCAGGCGATGTGGTTTGGCCGCTGAGGGCCGCTGCGAGCGCCGCCGCGAGGCCGCACCGAGGGCCGCCGCGAGGCGGAGCGTCACACGGCCTGCAGGAATCCGGCGTCCGCGCTCTCGGCGATGTGGGCGAGGTGCGGCGGGATGTCCCTGCCCTTCGACCGCATCGACTGCGCCCAGAGGCGGCCCGCGCGGTAGGACGAGCGGACGAGCGGACCGGCGAGCACGCCGAGGAAGCCGATCCGCTCGGCCTCTGCCTTGAACGCGACGAACTCCTGCGGCTTCACGTAGCGCGCGACCGGCAGGTGGCGCGGCGTCGGTCGCAGGTACTGCGTGATGGTGATGATGTCGCAGCCGGCGTCGTGCAAGTCCTGGAGCGCGCCGAGCACCTCGTGCGGCTCCTCGCCCATCCCGAGGATCAGGTTCGACTTCGTGATCAGCCCCGCGGCGCGTGCCTGCGTGATCACATCGAGCGAGCGCTCGTACCGGAAGGCGGGGCGTATCCGCTTGAAGATGCGCGGCACGGTCTCGACGTTGTGGGCGAACACCTCGGGACGCGCGTCGAAGATCTGGCCCAGCAGTGCCGGGTCCGCGTTGTGCTCGTTCGCCAGCAGCTCGACGCCCGTGTTCGGGTTGAGCTCGTGGATCCGGCGCACGGTCTCGGCGTTCAGCCACGCCCCCGTGTCGGGGAGGTCGTCGCGCGCCACGCTGGTCACGGTGGCGTAGCGCAGGCCCATCCGCCGCACGCTCTCGGCGACGCGGCGCGACTCGTCCGTGTCGTAGTCGGCAGGCTTTCCCGTGTCGATCTGGCAGAAGTCGCAGCGGCGGGTGCACTGCGACCCGCCGATCAGGAAGGTCGCCTCGCGGTCCTCCCAGCACTCGTAGATGTTCGGGCACCCGGCCTCCTGGCACACGGTGTGCAGCTCCTCGCCCTTCACGAGCGACTTGAGCGCCTGGTACTCGGGGCCCTGCTTGGCGACCGTCTTGATCCACTCGGGCTTGCGCTCGATCGGCGTCTGCGCGTTGCGCACCTCGAGTCGCAGCAGCTTGCGTCCGTCCGGGGCGGCGGATCTCGCATCAGTCATGTCGTTCCCTCGTTCGAGTCGTCGGGTCGGGTCGGGTCCGGTAGGGGTCGAGGCATCAAGCCGCGATGGCCGTCTCGAATGCCGCCGTCAGCGCGGCCGCGACGACGCCGACGACGTCGCGCGGCGACACGCGCTCACCGCGCACCTCGCTGATCGTCGTGACGCCCGCGTCACGGATCCCGCACGGCACGATGGCGCCGAAGGCATCGAGCGCGTTGTCGCAGTTGATCGCGAAGCCGTGCATCGTCACGCCGCCCGCGACGCGCACGCCGATGGCGGCCACCTTGGCGGGGGAGGATCCGGCGCGCTCGATCCACACCCCGCTGCGCCCCGCGATCTGCATACCTGCGATGCGCGCCTCGGCGAGCGCGGCGATCAGGGCGCGTTCGAGGCGCCGCACATATCCCACGACGTCGTTCGGCTCCGGCAGCGCGACGATCGGGTATCCGACCAGCTGGCCCGGACCGTGCCACGTGATGCGACCCCCGCGGTCCACGTCGAGCACCGGCGTGCCGTCGCGCGGTCGGTCCTCGGGCTGCGTGCGCACGCCCGCCGTGTAGACCGCCTCGTGCTCGAGAAGCAGCAGCGTGTCGGGGCGCTCGCCCGCCCGCACGTCGGCGTGGACGCGACGCTGCAGCTCCCACGCATCGAGGTACGGCACGTAGGCCGGCGCCAGGCCGACCGGGATGACATCGAGCATGCGGATCCCTCCGTATTTCTGGATTGCGTCCAACAATACGCCCGCGGACCCGATGCGGTGCAGATTCGGCGGGGGCGGCCTCACGGCCGTGCAGCGCCGCAGGGGTCAGGCCGCGCCGGTAGAATCTGAGGATCATGGCTACCTTCGGCACGCTCTCCGACCGGCTCACAGAGACCTTCCGCAACCTCCGCACCAAGGGCAAGCTCTCCCCGGCCGATGTCGACGGCACCGTCCGCGAGATCCGCCGCGCCCTGCTCGACGCGGACGTCGCGCTCACCGTCGTGAAGGACTTCACCGCGAAGGTGCGCGAGCGCGCCCTGGGCGACGAGGTCAACCGCGCCCTGAATCCCGCGCAGCAGGTCGTGCAGATCGTGAACGAGGAGCTCGTGGGGATCCTCGGGGGGCAGCAGCGGCGCCTGCAGTTCGCCAAGAACCCGCCGACCGTGATCATGCTCGCCGGCCTGCAGGGATCGGGCAAGACGACGTTCGCGGGCAAGCTCGCCCGCCAGCTCGAGAAGGACGGCCACACGCCGCTGCTCGTCGCGGCCGACCTGCAGCGTCCGAACGCCGTGAACCAGCTTCAGGTCGTCGCGGAGCGCGCGGGCGCCGCCATCTACGCGCCCGAGCCGGGCAACGGTGTGGGCGATCCCGTGCGCGTGTCGCGGGACGGTGTCGCGTTCGCCGCGCAGAAGCAGCACGACGTGGTCATCATCGACACGGCCGGGCGCCTCGGCGTCGACGCCGAGCTCATGAAGCAGGCCGCCGACATCCGCCGCGCCACCAGCCCCGACGAGGTGCTGTTCGTGATCGACGCGATGATCGGTCAGGACGCCGTCAACACGGCGCGGGCCTTCCAGGAGGGCGTCGACTTCACGGGTGTCGTGCTGTCGAAGCTGGACGGCGATGCGCGCGGCGGCGCCGCGCTGTCGGTCGCGTCGATCACGGGGCGCCCGATCATCTTCGCGTCCACGGGCGAGGGGCTCGACGACATCGAGCCGTTCCACCCCGACCGGATGGCGAGCCGCATCCTGGACCTCGGCGACATCCTGACCCTGATCGAGCAGGCCCAGCAGGCCTTCGACGAGGAGCAGGCCGCGAAGGTCGCCGAGAAGTTCGCGAAGGACCAGTTCACGCTCGAGGACTTCCTCGACCAGATGCAGCAGCTCAAGAAGATGGGCTCGATGAAGAAGATGCTCGGCATGCTGCCGGGCATGGGCCAGATGAAGCAGCAGCTGGATGATTTCGACGAGCGTGAGATCGACCGCACCGAGGCGATCATCCGGTCGATGACGCCCGCCGAGCGCAACAACACGAAGCTGCTGAACGGGTCCCGCCGCGCCCGCATCGCGCGCGGATCCGGCATGACGGTGACCGACGTGAACCAGCTGGTCAACCGCTTCGAGCAGGCCGCCAAGATGATGAAGACCGTGGCGCGCGGCGGCACTCCGAACATCCCCGGGATGGGCCCGATGCCCGGCATGGGTCGCCCCGGCGGCTCGTCCAAGCGCGGCAAGCAGGCGAAGAAGAGCGGCTCCCGGTCGGGCAATCCCGCCAAGCGCGCGGCCGAGAACGCGGGCCTCGCGGCGTCCGCGCAGCAGCCCACCGGCTCGGGCTTCGGCCTCGGTGCCCAGCAGGCGCCGAGCGAGGCCGACCTCGCGGAGATCCAGAAGCTGTTCGGTCGCGGCTGATCGTCGGCGCGCACATCACGAACGACGACGCCCCGGGAGCCGCAGCTCCCGGGGCGTCGTGTGCATCAGCCGATCAGCGGACGTCGGCGTCGACCCAGTCCATCGACTTCGTGACGGCCTTGCGCCAGAGGCGCAGCTGACGCTCGACCTCCTCCGCGTCGAGCGACGGCTCCCAGCGCTTGTCCTCCTGCCAGTTGGCGCGCAGGTCCTCGAGACCCGACCAGAAGCCCACCGCGAGGCCCGCGGCATAGGCCGCGCCGAGCGCCGTGGTCTCGGCGACGACGGGGCGCACGACCGGCACGCCGAGCACATCGGCCTGGAACTGCATGAGCGCGTCGTTGGCGACCATGCCGCCGTCGACCTTGAGCTCCGTCAGGTCCACGCCCGCGTCGGCGTTGACGGCGTCGATCACGTCGCGCGTCTGGAACGCGACCGCCTCGAGCGCGGCGCGGGCGATGTGACCCTTGTTCGCGTAGCGGGTGAGGCCCACCAGCGCGCCGCGCGCATCCGGCCGCCAGTACGGCGCGAACAGGCCCGAGAACGCCGGCACGAAGTACACGCCGCCGTTGTCCTCGACCGTGGTGGCGAGCCGCTCGACCTCGGGGGCCGATCCGATGATCCCGAGCTGATCGCGCAGCCACTGCACGAGTGAGCCGGTGACCGCGATCGAGCCCTCGAGCGCGTAGTGCGTCGGGGCGTCGCCGAGCTTGTAGCCGACGGTCGTGAGCAGTCCGTTCTTCGAGTGGACGATCTCCTCGCCCGTGTTGAAGATCAGGAAGTTGCCCGTGCCGTAGGTGTTCTTGCTCTCACCGGTGTCGAAGGCCGCCTGTCCGAACGTGGCGGCCTGCTGGTCGCCGAGGATGCCGGCGATGGGCGTCTCGCGCAGCAGCGACGAGCTCTCGGCGGCGCCGTACACCTCGGAGGACGACCGGATCTCGGGCATCATCGAGCGCGGCACGCCGAACACCTCGAGGATGTCGTCGCGCCACTCGAGCGTCTCGAGATCCATGAACAGCGTGCGCGACGCGTTCGTGACGTCCGTGGCGTGCACGCCGCCGTCCGTCCCGCCCGTGAGGTTCCACAGCACCCAGCTGTCGGTGGTGCCGAACATCAGGTCGCCGGAGTCGGCCTTGGCGCGCGCGCCGTCGACGTTCTCGAGGATCCAGGCGATCTTCGTGCCCGAGAAGTACGTCGCGAGCGGCAGACCCACGATCGGCTTGAAACGGTCGACGCCGCCGTCCTCCGCGAGCCGGTCGACGATGCTCTGCGTGCGGGTGTCCTGCCACACGATCGCGTTGTAGACGGGCCTGCCGGTCGTGCGGTCCCACACGACCGCGGTCTCGCGCTGGTTCGTGATGCCCACCGCCGCGATGTCGTGACGCGTCAGATCGGCCTTGGCGAGTGCGACGCCGATGACCTCCTGCACGTTGCGCCAGATCTCGAGGGGATCGTGTTCGACCCAGCCCGCCTTCGGGAGGATCTGCTCGTGCTCCTTCTGCCCGGTCGAGACGATCGAGCCCTTCTTGTCGAAGATGATGGCGCGACTCGATGTCGTGCCCTGGTCGATCGCGATGACGTAGTCAGCCATGGGATTCTCTCCTTCGGGAATGGTTCAGCTGAGGCTCAGGAGCAGGGGAGCGGCGAGGCCGGCGAGCGCACCGCCGACGAGGGGACCGACGACCGGGACCCACGAATAGGCCCAGTCGCTCGAGCCCTTGCCGCGGATCGGCAGGATGGCGTGCGCGATGCGCGGACCGAGGTCGCGCGCGGGGTTGATCGCGTAGCCCGTCGGGCCGCCGAGGGAGGCGCCGATGCCGACGACGAGCAGCGCGACCGGGAGCGCCGTCAGCGGGCCGAGGCCGCCGGGGGTGCCGACCTCGATGTCGCCGTAGTCGGCGAACGCGAAGATCACGAACACCAGCACGAACGTGCCGATGACCTCCGTCACGAGGTTCCAGCCGTACGAGCGGATCGCCGGGCCGGTCGAGAAGACGCCGAGCTTGGCGCCCGGATCCGTCTCCTCGTCGAGGTGCTGCTTGTACGCGGCCCACGCGAGGATCGCGCCGATGATCGCACCGACGAGCTCGCCCGCCGTGGCCACCAGGTACTGGACGATGTCGATGTCGCCGCGGATCAGCAGGCCGATGCCCACGGCGGGGTTCAGGATCGCTCCGGAGTACGACGAGACGAGCACGCCCGCGAACACCGCGAGGCCCCATCCCCAGTTGATCATGAGGAAGCCGGCGCCGAAGCCCTTCGCCCTGCCCAGGATCGCGTTCGCCACGACGCCCGCACCGAGCAGGATCAGCATCGCTGTGCCGACGAGCTCGGACAGGAAGTAAAGCCCGAGATTCACATCTTGCATGTCTTCTTCGACCTTTCAGATTCACGCGACATCTCTGTCGCGCGGGGGATCCGGGACGGCGGCACCGCCCCGGAGGATCAGGAGGCTGCTTCCGGGACCGTACCGCCATGGCGCTCGACGAGGAGGACTCTCGTGGCGGCGAGTTCGCGCTTGCGCGCCTCGTCGTCCCAGCCCAGCAGGGGAGCGAGCGCATCGGCGAGCTCCTCGAGCGCGGCCGTGGTCGCACCACCCGTGAACGCGATCGCCGTGCGGCGCAGCACGACGTCCGGCAGGTGCACGACATGCTCGCGCTCGACCATCCAGCGCAGCTCGCCGGCCGACACGGGGCTGTGCACGAGCGGCTCGTCGCCGCCGTGCTCACGGATGTGCGCCCACACATCGGCCGCGCGCGTGCCGTAGCGCTCGAGCAGGATGCCGGCGCGGTCGCCCGCGCCCTCGAGGTGCACCCGCATCCAGGCGTCGCGGTCGGTCGCGGTGCGCGGGAAGTCCTTGCCGCCGCCGATCGTCCGTCCCGCCGTGCGCACGCGGCGCGTGCGTCCGAGCAGACCCAGGACCGTGTCGGCGAGCGCCTCGCCGAGCGCGCGGAACGTCGTCCACTTGCCGCCGACGAGGCTGACAAGCGGCGCGCGCGACGAGCGGTCGACCTCGATCCGGTAGTCGCGCGAGACGAAGCCCGGCGCGGTGTCCTCGTGGCGGGGAAGCGGGCGGATCCCGGAGAAGCGGAACACGATCTGCCCGCGATCGACCGAGATCGTCGGGAACACGTGATGGATCAGGTCGAAGAAGTAGTCGACCTCCTCCTCGGTGCACACGACCGCCTCGCCCGGTTCCGCGTCGATGTCGGTGGTGCCGACGAGCACGCGGCCCTTGAGCGGGTAGATCAGCACGATTCGGCCGTCGGAGTGCTCGAAGAAGATCTCGCGTCCGCCCGTCGCCGCGAGCAGCTCCGGGTGATCCAGGACGATGTGCGAGCCCTTCGTGCCGCCCATGAACCGCGTGTCGGTGCCGAGCGCCGCGTTCGTCAGGTCGGTCCAGGGGCCGGACGCGTTGACGACGACGTCGGCCGCGACCGTGAACTCCGAGCCCGTCTCGAGGTCGCGCAGCACGACCCCGTCCTCGGAGCGACCGACCGCCTCGACGTAGTTCAGCGCGACGGCACCGCCGTGGGCGTCGAGCCCGTCCTGCAGCACGTCGAGCGCGAGGCGCTCGGGGTCGTGCATGGAGGCATCGAAGTAGGTGGCCGTGTACTTGATGTTCGGGTCCAGCTGGGGCAGCTCCGCGAGCGAGCGCTTCCGGCCGAGGAACCGGTGGCGCGGCACCATGCCGCCGGCACGCGAGAACGTGTCGTAGATCGTGAGTCCGATCTTGATGAGGAACGCGCCCCGCTCGGTCGGCTTGCCCGTGCGGTGGGTGAGGAAGCGCAGGGGCGCCGACAGGATGCCCGAGAACGTCGAGTAGATCGGGATCGTGGTGCGCAGCGGCTTGACGTAGTGCGGCGCGATCCTGAGCAGGCCGTTGCGCTCCTGCACGGATTCGCGCACGAGGCGGAACTCGCCGTTCTCGAGGTAGCGGATGCCGCCGTGGATCATGTGGCTCGATGCGGCCGAGGCGCCGGAGGCGAAGTCACCGCGCTCGACGAGCAGGACGTCGACCCCCTGCAGGGCGAGGTCGCGGAACGTCGCGATGCCGTTGATGCCGCCGCCGATCACCAGCACGGCAGGCCGCGCGGAGCGAGCCTTCGTGATCGCGGCTCTCTCCCGCGGGCGGGAACTCGTGCTGTCCGTCATCGTGACCCCCTTGCATTGGCGACAGGTCCAGAATCGTCACGTGGAGCACATCCGGTCAACTCCACTGCACAAACGTGCAGGATGATGGTCCGAGCACGGGACGGGAGAAGGCGGATGCGCGAGGACAGGGTCACGGCGGCGCTTGCGGCGGCGCAGATGTACTACATGCAGGACATGACCATGGAGGCGATCGCCGCGGAGCTGGCGGTGTCTCGCTCATCCGTGTCGCGCCTGCTCTCGCTCGCGCGCGAGAGCGGGATCGTCGACATCCGGATCTCGTCGCCGCTGTCGGGCGGCACCGAGCTGGAGATGCGCATCCGCGAGCGCTTCCGCGTCACGGCGCAGGTGGTCCCGATCCCCGAGAGCGTGAGCGAGGTTGACCGTCTCGAGCGCGTCGCCATGACCGCGGCCCGACTGCTCGCCAGCTACGTCGACTCCAACATGCTGATCGGCGTCGCGTGGGGCTCGACGATCGGCGCCGTGAGCCGGCATCTCACGCCGAAGGAGCTGCACAACGTGACGGTCGTGCAGCTCAACGGCGCCGGCAACATGCAGACGACGGGCATCGAGTACGCGAGCGAGATCCTGCAGCGGTTCGGGCAGGCGTACGGAGCGCGCGTGCAGCAGTTCCCCGTGCCCGCGTTCTTCGACGACCCCGGCACGCGCGAGGCGATGTGGCGAGAGCGCAGCACGCGCCGCGTGCTCGAGATGCAGGCCCGCATGGACCTCGCGGTGTTCGGCGTCGGGTCGCCGACCGCGGACGTGCCGAGCCGCGTGTATGCCGGCGGCTACCTGGACCGCGGCGACTTCCGCAGCCTGGCCGAGGACGGCGCGGTGGGGGACGTCGCGACCGTGTTCTTCCGCGGCGACGGCACGTGGCGCGACATCCGGCTCAATGCGCGCACGACCGGTCCCGCGCTCGACCGGCTGCGGCGCGTGCCGCGGCGGCTGGCCATCGCGGCAGGCGAGCACAAGGCGCCGGCCCTCCGCGGCGCGATCGTGTCGGGGCTCGTGACCGACGTCGTCGTCGACGAGACGCTCGCGCGCGGGCTGCTCGCCGACCGCTGATCACGCGCCGGTGGTGGCGTCCAGCCGTCCGAGGCCCACGCGCTCGCGCAGCGTCGGCCCGCTGCGGAACTCGCGGATGAGCGAGCGGGCGACCTCACGGAGGTCGCCGCCCGCGGCCTCGGCGACGGCCTGCTGACGCTGGTAGCTCGCGCCGCGATCGAGGATCTGGCCGATCTCGGCGAACTCCTTGGCGCATTTGAGCTCCACCGCGATGGGCTCGAGGCGCTCCAGGGTCTCGCGGACGTGCTCACGCACGGGCACCTGCGTGCCCTCGCGGTCGACGATCACGTCGGCGTCGAGCCCGTATCGCGCGGCGCGCCACTTGTTCTCGCGCGTGAACCAGGGCTGCAGGGCGGGCAGCTCCCGGCCCTCGTCGAGATCGCGCGAGAAAGATTCCACGAGCGTCTGCACGAGGGCAGCCATCGCGGCGAGCTCGGGGAGCGTCGACATGCCGTCGCACGCGCGCACCTCGATCGTCCCCCAGTGCGCGGCGGGCCGCACGTCCCAGCGGATCTCCGTGGCATCGGCGATCACGCCCGTGCGCGTCATGTCGTCGATGTAGGCCTCGTACTCGGCCCAGCTCTGGAGCTGCCACGGCAGCCCCGTCGTGGGCAGCTGCTGGAACACCAGCGCGCGGTTCGAGGCGTACCCCGTGCTCTCGCCCGCCCAGAACGGGCTCGATGCCGACAGCGCCTGCAGGTGCGGGATGTAGCCGGTGAGGGCGTGGATGATCGGGAAGACCTTGTCGACGTGGTCGATGCCGACGTGGACGTGGATGCCCCAGATCATCATGTTGCGCCCCCACCACTGGGTGCGCTCGATGAGCTTCTCGTAGCGGGTCTTCTCGGTGACCTTCTGGTCGAACCAGCGGGCGAAGGGGTGACTGCCTGCGCACATCAGCTCGATGCCGAGGGGGTCCGTCTGCGTGCGCACGGCGTCGATCGCGTCGGAGATGTCGTCCACCGCGGCAGCGACGGTGTCGCCGACGCCGCTGGTCAGCTCGATCGTGTTCGTCAGCAGCTCGGCCGTGACGGTGTGCCGTTCGAGGGCCGTCGCCTCCTCCAGCGCGGGCATGATCTCGGGGGCGCGGCCCACGAGATCGCCGGTCTTCTCGTCGGCGAGCATGAGCTCCCACTCGATGCCGACGGTGGAGCGGGCGGACTTGGCGAAAGCGATCGTCATCCGCTCAGTGTGCGGGGCCTGCGCGCGGCCCGGCAAGCTGTTCGCGACGGCTCCGGGGATCTGGCAGAATGGAGGGTCGGACCGGGTGCTCGACCCTCTATCCAGCGCCCAGAGTCCTCCTCTTGAGCTTCCGCCGGTGTGCACCCCACTACCTGGCGACTGGTTCGTCTCGCTTTACACACCACACAGGAGAATCGTGGCTGTCAAGATCCGTCTGAAGCGCCTGGGCAAGATCCGTGCGCCGTACTACCGCATCGTCGTCGCCGACTCGCGCACCAAGCGCGACGGCCGCGTGATCGAGGAGATCGGCAAGTACCACCCGACCGAGGAGCCCTCGTTCATCGAGGTCGACTCGGAGCGTGCGCAGTACTGGCTGTCGGTCGGCGCGCAGCCGACCGAGCAGGTGCGCGCGATCCTCAAGATCACGGGCGACTGGGGCACCTTCAAGGGCGAGAAGGGTGCCACGAGCACCCTGAAGACCCGCGAGGAGAAGTCGGGCTACGTCGCCGACGCCTCGAAGAAGTCCGTCGTCAAGCCGCAGGCCCCGAAGAAGGCCGAGGAGCCCGCCGAGGCTCCCGCCGAGGCCGAGGCCGCAGAGTAATCGTGCTGGCCGCCGCGCTCGAGCACCTCGTCAAGGGGGTCGTGGATCACCCGGACGACGTGCGCATCGACTCGTCCACGTCGTCTCGCGGGGATGTGCTGGAAGTGCACGTCCACGCGGACGACCGTGGCCGGGTCATCGGGCGCGGCGGCCGTACCGCGAAGGCACTGCGCACCCTCGTCGCCGCCCTGGCGGACGGCAAGCGCGTGCGCGTCGACGTCGCGGACGACTGACGTGGCAGCCGCGAAGTCCGCGAAGAACCAGCTGCGCGTCGGCCGCCTCGTCAAGGCCCACGGGCTCAAGGGCGCCCTCAAGCTCGAGCTGTACACCGACGACCCCGACCGCCGTTTCGTGCAGGGGGCGTCCTTCACGCTGCAGGTGCCCGAGCAGTCGCAGTGGCACGGCAAGACGATCACCGTGCGTGAGTTCCGCTGGATGAACCAGCACCCTGTGGTCTTCTTCGAAGGCGTCGACGACCGCACGGCCGCCGACACGCTCGTGCGCGCGATCCTCTGGATCGACGAGGACGAGGACGCCGCCTCCGAGCCCGACGCGTGGTACGACCACCAGCTCGTCGGCCTCGACGTCGTGCGGGACGGATCGGTCGTCGGCAAGGTCGCGCGCGTAGACCACTTCCCGGCGCAGGATCTGCTCGTGGTGGCGTCTGGTGACGGCGAGGTGCTCGTGCCGTTCGTCGCGGCGATCGTGCCCGAGGTCGACATCGAGGGCGGACGCGTCGTCGTGACGCCGCCCGCAGGCCTCTTCGAGGAGCTGCCCGAGTCCGATCCTGCTGCCGAGGCGGAGACCCCCGCGTCCGAGGACTGATCCGATGCGCATCGACATCGTCACGATCTTCCCGTCGTTCTTCGATGTGCTGGACGTCTCGCTGATCGGCAAGGCCCGTGAGAAGGGCCTGCTCGACCTGCGGGTGCACGACCTGCGCGATTGGACGCACGACCGCCACCGCACGGTCGACGACACCCCCTATGGCGGCGGTGCCGGCATGGTGATGAAGCCCGAGCCGTGGGGCGAGGCGCTCGACGACATCCTCGGCGAGGACGCCGTCCTGGTGGTGCCGACGCCATCGGGCGAGGTGTTCCGCCAGCCGCTCGCGCGGGAGCTGGCGCAGGA
>NZ_JAPSJA010000196.1 GCF_031178525.1 Microbacterium sp. | reverse complement strand
CGCCCCGCGTCCGTGATCTCGTAGACGGTCTTTCGGCCGTCGGAGGTCTTGGTCACGAGGCCCTCCTCTTCGAGCTTGGCCAGGCGCGGGTAGATCGTGCCCGCACTGGGCGTGTAGGTGCCGCCCGTGCGCTCTGCAAGCGACTGCATGATGTCGTAGCCATGGCGCGGGGCCTCGGCCAGCAGGCTCAGCAGGTACAGGCGCAGATCGCCGTGGGAGAAGACGGGGGGCATCAGAGCGCCTCCTCCGCGGAGGTCGACGGCTCGGCGGGTGCGGAGACGCGCCGGCGCAGCACGGTGACATCGCCCGAGACGGTGTTCGCGCGCACGTCGACGAACGATCCCGACAGCTCGCCGACCGAGGTGCTGACGTTGCTCGGTCCGCCCGAGGAGCGCGCGACCCCGTCGAGCACGATCTTGCCGCCCGCCGTGCGCGCGACGTAGTTGGCGGGGAGCCCCTCGTCCAGGCGGACCGTGACCGCTCCGCTGACCGTGTTCACCCCGACCTGGTCGACCGGGCCCTCGGCGTCGATCATCGTCGCACCGGAGACGGAGTCGACCGACGCGCGCCGGATGCGGCCCGTGACGGTGACGTCGCCGGAGACGGTGTTGGCCGAGAAGGCGCCCTCGAGCCCGCGGGCCTGCACGTCGCCCGAGACGGCGTTGGCCGTGAGGTCGCCCGAGAGGCCGTCGACGAGCACGTCGCCCGAGACCGTGTTGACGCGCGCCTCGGCCGCGAGGCCGGCGACGAGCGCGCCGGCGTTGACGACGCCCAGCGTCAGGGCGACGCTGCGCGGCACCGCCACGCTGATCTCGGCGCGGGGCCCGCTCGAGCCGAAGTTGCGGAACACCTCGAGGAAGTTGTCCCACCGCAGCTGCGGGTGGTCGATCTCGAGCTCGTCGCCCGTGATCTCGATCCGCAGATCCTTGACCGTGACGCCGTGCACCTCGACCCGCGTCCCGGGCTCGTCGTGTCCGATGATGTCGATCTGCCCGCCGGCGAGGCCCACCTTCAGGCGGCGGACGCCCTCGACGTCGATCACCCGGGTCTGGCCGGGCTGGACGATCCATTTCTCCACTGTTGCGATCCCTTCGGTGAACTCGAGATATATCTCGATGGAACGAGTAGAACACGATATATCTCGAATGTCCACGGGTCCCGAGGGGAGATTTCTGCGGGATCCGCTTGACCTTGACGCCGCGTCAACCTCTAGCGTCGTGAACGCACGAAAGGACTCACGGATGGACTGGTCGATCCAGCAGATCGCGAAGCTCGCGGGCACCACAAGTCGCGCGCTGCGGCACTACGGCGACATCGGGCTGCTGCCGCCGTCGCGCACCGGCGCGAACGGCTATCGCTACTACGACGAGCGGGCGCTCGTGCGGCTGCAGCGCATCCTGCTGCTGCGCGACCTGGGACTCGGACTCACGCAGATATCGGCGGTGCTCGCGCGCGAGACCGACGAGCGCCGCGCGCTCGAGGCGCACCTGGAGTGGCTGCGCGGCGAGCGGGAGAGGATCGGGCGGCAGATCGCCGCCGTGACGGGCACCATCCGCGGACTCGAAGAACAGGAGGAACTGATGGCCGAGAAGATGTTCGACGGCTTCGATCACACGCCGTACAAGCAGGAGGTCGAGCAGCGCTGGGGAGCCGATGCGTACGCGCGCGGCGACGCCTGGTGGCGCGGCATGAGCGACGACGATCGGCGTGGCTGGCAGGAGCGGGCCGCCGCGCTGGCCCACGACTGGGCGGCCGCGGCAGCGGAAGGCGTGGATCCCGCGTCCGAGCGGGCGCAGGAGCTGGCTCGCCGTCATGTCGGGTGGCTGCGCGGCATCCCCGGCACGCCCGCCGGCGACCGCGGCGACGTCAAGGGCTACGTGCAGGGGCTCGCCGACATGTACGTGGCGGACGAGCGGTTCGCCCGGAACTACGGCGGCGTCGACGGTGCGGCGTTCGTGCGCGACGCGCTGCGCATCCACGCCGAGCGAAGCCTCTGAGGGGCGCCGCAGGAGCCCGGACCACCGCCGAAGGGCCGGCGCGAGCGCGGCGGGCGGAGCGGACGCCGCGGTATCAGCGCCCGAACAGGTCGTCGAGGCCGGGGAGGCTGAAGCCCGACCCCAGGTCTCCGAGTGCCCCGCCGGCCTCGGAGACCTGGTCGCCGACGCCCTGCACGTAGTCACCGGCTCCGGAGACGAAGCCGTCCGCGTTCTCCGCGATCGACGCCACGTCGAGGTTCTCCGCCATGGCGTCGAAGTCGACACCCGTACTCAGCGCCTCGCCGATCAGCGAGGCGCCGACACCGGTCACGATCGCGCCGCCCGCCACGGTCGCGAGCAGGCCGCCCACGGCGACGCCGCCCGCGATCCCGCCGCTGCGAGCCAGGATGCCCCTGAGTCGGCCGGGCTGCATGGCCTCCGCGCGGGCGGCCGTGCGCGCGAGCTCCGGGGCGTCGGACGACCGCGGGCGCTCGTGCGGCGGCAGCTCCGATCGCATGCGCTGCGCCACCTGCGCGCGCTGTTCGGGGGTGAGCCGGGCGAACGCCTCACGGTGCACCTGCTCGATCTGCTCGGGCCGCGCCGTCTGCAGCAGGTAGTCGTAGCGAGCGATGGCGGCGCGGTCCTGGGCGGATCCGGACGCCGCGCGCCCGCCGCGGCCCGAGTGCGCCGCCGATCCGGCCGCAGCAGGCGGCCGCAGCGACGTGGAGGACGCGCGCCCCGCCGTGCGGTCGCCCGACGCGCCGAGGCGGTCGGCCGACGGCGCGGCGGGGGCTCGCCCGCCGCCCGAGGGCTGCGCGTCTCCGAGCAGCGACTCCACCGCACCCCGAGCCTTCGTCATCCAGTCTCCCTGCGCGGACTGCCCGCGCTGGGGCGAGGAGGACGCGCCGGAATCCATCGTCTTCTTGGCGAGCGAGATGAAGCGGTCGAGCTTGCTCATGAGGTCCTCTCGGAAGGGTCGGCGGCCGACGTCTGCCAAAGTCTCCTTCGCTTCGGTGTTGGAAGCCGGCGACCCGGGACTCGATGACGAGTCCGTACTGACGGGTCCACCGCGTGGAAGTACTCCCTCTGTGAGCCCGAACGTACGGCCAGAGGCTATGCGGATCATGAGAGCGGCTGCCGCCCGGCATCGCGGTCGGCCCCGCCTAGGCTGATCGCGTGATCCCATGGAGGCTGCTGCCACTCGTCGTGACGGGCGGCGTCGTGGGGGTCGCGCTGCGCCAGGCGATGCTGCTGCCCTTCGGCGGCGAGGCGAGCCTCGACGCATTGGTGGCCACGGTCGCGATCAACGCTCTGGGTTCCGGCGGGCTGGGCGTCGTCGTCGGTCGCATCGGCGACCGCAGCCCCGCACGGCGCGCGTTCCTGGGCACGGGCGTGCTCGGGGGGTTCACGACCTACAGCGGCTTCGCCGTGCTGTTGACGGACGTCGGCCCCGCGGAGTCCCCGGTCACCGCGGTGCTGGTGGCGGGGGTGGCGTTGCTCGTCGCGGGAGGCGCGGCGCTCGCCGGTCTCTGGGCCGGCGAGGCTCTCTCCCGCCGGGCCGGACGAGAGGGCGCCCCATGACGCCGCTGCTGTTCGCGGGCGTCGCGCTCGCGGGAGGTGTGGGGGCCGGGCTGCGATGGCTCGCCGACGTGCTGCTTTCGCGGCGGCTCCCCAAGCGGTTCCCCTGGCCGATCCTCCTCGTCAACATCACGGGCTCGTTCGCGCTGGGCCTCGTCACGGGGCTCTCGCTGGATCAGGCCCTGGTGGCGCTGCTCGGCACCGGACTCCTGGGCGGCTACACGACCTTCAGCACGGTCGCGGTCGACAGCGCGCTGCTCGCACGCGCGGGGCGAAGACGGGCGGCGTGGGGCAACGCCCTCGGCACGCTGGCGCTCACGGTCGCGGCCGCGCTGGCGGGCGCGGCACTCGGCGCCGCATTCACGGCAGAGCCATAGACAGGCCGCGCGAGCCGCGCAGCGGCCTCGTGCCAGAATGAGCGTGGATACAGCACCGTATCGGCGCTTCTCGCCGTCGGTGGCGCCGGCCCACGTCCCCCCAACGAGAGATCCCCGTGTCGAGACTCGCCGTCCTCAGTCTGAAGAACCGCGCCCTGATCGCGCTGATCACGATCTGCGCCGCCATCTTCGGCGGCCTCTCGCTCACGACGCTCAAGCAGGAGCTGATCCCGGCGATCGAGCTTCCGCAGCTGCTCGTCATGACGACGTACCCGGGCGCCTCGCCCGAGGTGGTCGAGAACGACGTGTCGACCCCGATCGAGACCGCCATCCAGGGCGTCGCCGGCCTCGACGGCACGAGTGCGACGAGCACGACGAACTCGTCGATCGTGCAGGCGTCGTTCGCCTACGGCACCGATCTCGCCACGGCCGAGCAGAAGATGCAGCAGGCCATCA
>NZ_JAPSJA010000195.1 GCF_031178525.1 Microbacterium sp. | reverse complement strand
CTCATGCGCACGACCTTCACGTGGCGCACGCTCGCGGGCATCGTCGCCGTCGTGCTGCTGGCGGCGTTCGGGATCGGGATCGGGGTGAACCTCGTTGCGTAGCACCTGGGGGGCGGCCGGAACGCGGTGGCTCGGCGTGGGCCTCGCCGCGGTCCTCGCCGTCGTCACGCTCGGACTCGCGGTGACGGGGCGCCTCGCGCTCTACATCAACCCGGATCAGGCGTGGTTCGCCGTCGGGATGGCCGTGCTCGCTCTCATCGGCGCGGTCGCCTCGTTCGCGCTGCCGCTCGGCGCCGAGGCCGATCACGGGCACGACCACGGCGACGAGCACCGCCACGACCACGGCGACCACGAGCCCCACGAGGGCTCGGCCGGTTTCGGCACGCTCCCTCGCTCGACCGGCGCGGCGATGGGCTCGGCCGCGGCGTGGGTGGGCGGCGTCGCCGCGTCCACCGTCGCCGTGGCGGCGCTCGTGCTGCCGCCCGCCACTCTGTCGGTCGAGCTCGCGATGGCGCGTGACACGGGCACGGCACCGCTGTTCGCGGGCGCCGACGAGGTGCTGCTCGCCGCGGCCGACACGAGCACGTTCGGCGTCGGCGACTGGGCCGCGGTGTTCTCCAGCGCGACGAGCCCCGACTCCTTCGAGGGCACGCGCGTCGTGCTGACGGGGTTCGTCGCGCCCGCCGACGACGGCTCGCTGCGCCTGGGCCGCCTGGTCGTCACCCACTGCGTGATCGACGCGCAGCCGGCGACCGTGCCTGTCGCCGGGGACCAGGATGCTCTCGAAGCCGGTGCCTGGGTCGAGGTCGAGGGCGTCGTCACGACCGACGCCGCCGGAGCGCTCGTGATCCAGCCGCGTGACATCACCGCCGTCGATGCCCCGGACGATCCGTATGAGTACTGAGACCACACGGCGCGGCACGCGACGGCGCGCGGGACTGCGCCGCTTCGCGCTGACGCTCGTGGGCGTGCTCGCCGCGCTCGCCGTGCTCGGCGGGGCGGGCGCCGCCGTCAGCCTCGCACAGGGCCCGCGCGTGACCGAGGTGCAGGTCGATCCCGCCTCGGCGATCGAGGTGGCCGGCGCGCGCGCCATCCTGACCGTCAATCAGGCGCTCGCCGACGTGGATCCGGATCGGGTGAGCGTCACGCCCGCCGCACCGTTCACGGTGGATGCCGCCGGACGCAGCGTCGGCGTGCGCTTCACCGTGCCGCTCGATGACGACACCGAGTACACCGTGCGCGTCGACGGCGCGCGAGCCGTCGGCGGCGGGCCGGAGACCACGCTCGAGACGACGTTCACGACGCCGCCCGCGGAGGTCTTCCTGCTGCAGCGCGACCCGGACGGCGACGACACGATCTTCCGCTCGACGCTGGACGGCGAGAACGCGGTGCCGGTCTACACCGCGCCGACGATCGAGGACTTCCGCGCGACCTCCACGCGGCTCGTGGTCGCGACCGCCGAGGACGGCGTCTCCGGGCTGCAGGTGATGAACCGCGACGGATCGGACGTCACGGCCGTGACGCTGCCGGGAGAGGGCATCGTGCAGGCGCTGCAGGTGTCGCAGCGCGGCGACCTCGCGGGCTTCACCTACTCGGATCCCGGAGGACAGGGCGACGCGAGCGTGCTGTACACGGCGCGGCTGCGCGAGCCCGCGGCGGATCCGGTGCCGATCGAGGTGGGCGGCGAGGCCGTGAGCGTCGACCGCTGGCGCTTCGTGCCCGACTCGTCCGCGCTGCTGCTGATCGACTTCGACGGCGAGCTGATTTTGACGGACCCGGAGGCGGATGCCGACCCCGCGCTGCTGGGCGGCGCGATCACGATCGACGCGATCGCGCGCGGGACCTACACGGCGATCGTCGAGCGCGTCGAGCAGGGCATCCGGCAGCTCGACCTGCGCACGGGCGAGGAGACCGCGCTCGTCGAGCCGGATCGGGAGCTCGGCATGCTCGGAGCCGTCACGCCCGTCACGGCGGGCGGCGAGGGCAGGGCCGGCACGATCCGGCAGTACCAGCGGATGCTCGACAGCGGTCGTCCGGAGGCGCAGCTGCTCGCGCACGTGGCCGAGGACGGCACCGCGCGCGTGCTGTTCGAGGTCGGCGCCGAGGACGCGCTGCTGCAGGGCTGCGTGTCGCCGAGCGGACGCTACGTCGCCGCGCTCGTCGCGCCCGACATCCTCACCAATCCGTACGACGTGGGCGGCCAGCCGATCCCGGGCAGAGTGGAGACCCACATCGTCGAGGTCGACACGGGCGAGGAGGTGTCGGTGCTGTCGGGCTTCGACATCTCGTGGTGCACGACGGGGCCGTGGTGAGCGCGATGGACACCCACCGCCCCGCGCGCCGCGAGGACCTCGCGGGGCTGCCGGTCGACGTCGCGCCGACGCTGCTGGGCGCGCTGCTGCAGACGTCCCTGCCCGACGGCCCGGCCGGCATCGGCGGGACCGTGACCGTGCGGATCACCGAGGTCGAGGCCTATCACGGGCGGGGATCGGGTGACGTCGCGGATCCCGGATCCCACGCCCGCATGGGCCCCACCGCACGCAACGCCACGATGTGGGGCGAGGCCGGGCACCTCTACGTCTACCTCAGCCACGGCATCCACTCCTGCGTGAACGTGGTGTGCGGTCCTGCCGGGCAGGGCGACGGCATCCTGCTGCGCGCGGGCGAGATCGTCGAGGGCGCCGGGATCGCGCGACGGCGCCGCGAGGCCAAGGGTGTCGCACGCACCGACCGCGACCTCGCGCGCGGCCCCGGGCGCCTGGGCGATGCGGTCGGGCTGCGGCACGCGCTGCACGACGGCATCGACGCCGTGACGGGACAGCCGCGGGAGGGCGCCGTGGCCCGGCTCCACCTGCGCGTCGAGCCGCTCGCCGAGGTCGCGACCGGCCCCCGCGTCGGCGTCGCGGGGATCGCCGGCACGGCGGCCTATCCCTGGCGCTTCTGGATCCCGCGGGACCCGACCGTGTCGGCCTTCCGTCCCGGGCGCGGTGCCGTCTAGCCGGTGCGGCGGCGGGGATGGAGCACGCCCGTGACCGCCCCGAGCGCGGCGCCCACGAGCGTGTCGACGATGCGCTCGACCGCGATGCCGGGGGAGTGCACGTCGCCGGTCGCGACGCCCGTCAGCAGCAGCACGAGCGGCGTGATGAACGCCAGCGCCAGCGCGTAGTTGCGCACGACCACGAGCTCGATCACGAACTGCAGGGCGCCGAGCGCGATCGCCAGCCGGACCCCTGCCCAGGGGTCCTCCCAGGGCAGGGTGCTCAGGAGCAGGAACAGCCCCGCCCCCACCACGGTGCCCGCGGCGCGGTGGACGCCGCGCAGCAGCGCCGTGCCCCGATGCGCCGCCACGCCGATCACGCCGACGGCCGCGGTGACGATCCAGTACGCCCTATCCGGATCCACCCACAGCGCGGCGAGCGTGCCGATCACGGCGACGATCGCCACACGCGCGAGCAGGAGGCGCGCGTCGATCGTCCAGCGGGGGCCGGGCAGCAGCTCGCGCATCGGCCGCGGCGGGGTCTTCCTCGCGTCCGCTCGCAGGAGCGGGAGCGCGGACAGCAGCCAGGCGAACACGGTCCCCGCCGCGATCGCGGCCACCGACACCACGCGGTCGACGCCCGCGGCCGCGAGGTGCGCGGACAGGCCGAAGACCAGGACGAAGAAGAGCGGCCCAGGGGGACCCAGCGAGAAGCCGAACGCGAGCGCCGCGCTCGCGACCGCCACGAGCACGCCGCCGATGAGGGTCGCGGGCGACGAGAGCCCCGCGAGCGCGCCGAACGCCGCGGACAGCACGAGACCCGCGGCGGCGACGGGGATCACACGCACCCGGTCGACGGCGGGCAGGTGGGAGCCGAACAGCAGCGCGAACGCGCCGCTCGCCGCCTGCAGTCCGATGTCCGTGCGCCCCAGGGTCGTCATCACGAGGATCGGCACGGCGAACGCGAGTCCCGCCTGGGTCGCGATGGGCAGGCGCGGCCCCGGCGAGGGCGGCAGCCGCACCAGGCTGGTGAACGCGTGGCGCAGATCCGACGTCCAGCGCTCGGGACGAGCAGGCGCGGCGTTGTTCATCCCCTCCATCCTCCCTGACCGGCCGCACCCGCATCGGCCAGGGGCAACACGCCCGGGTGTGCTAGGCTGGGCGATTGTCTGCGTGCACTCCTGTGCGCAGTTCGTACATCTCCCTCCGAACACAGCCCGCAAGGGTCGGGGCGAGCGTGTGCAGACAAGAGACCTTGGGTGGCGTCGTCCGACGTCACGGTATTGAAGGAGAATCATCATGGCTGCTGTGTGCCAGGTGACCGGTGCCGTTCCCGGCTTCGGTCACAACATCTCGCACTCGCACCGTCGGACGAAGCGCCGCTTCGACCCGAACGTGCAGAAGAAGACCTACTACGTTCCGTC